>NZ_JBFPJH010000056.1:0-16406 GCF_040838255.1 Bacillus sp. C30
GGAAATAGATATATATGAAGATAATGACCTTTTAGAGAAATACCATCTAATGATTCCTGTTGTAGAAATAGGCGGAAGACAAGTAGAATATGGTAACATTCACAAAGGTGTCATAATAAACTATATAAACAATGCAGTTAAGAGTTGAATAAGTTTCTGTCTCCTGTTACAATAATACACGTAGCAGGGATTATTTTTTTAACCTAAGTGGGACACAAAATGTCACTACGGGACATAAAGTGACCATGAAGGGAAATGAACCGATGTAGTGAGGAGAAAAGATATGCGCTCATGGATTCAGAACACAAAAAAATTATTACCTGATCTGCTACCTGTTATGCAAACGAGAATGCAAGTGCTTCAGTACATTAGGCTTATGCAGCCGATTGGAAGAAGAAACTTATCTGCAAGTCTCGGTATGACAGAACGAGTATTGCGAAGTGAAGTTCAAGTTTTGAAAGAACAAAACTTAGTTCACGTCGCTTCTTCTGGAATGACTTTGACAGAAGAAGGAACAGCTTTAGTTCTTGCTTTGGAAGACTTTATGAAAGAAATTTCCGGGTTAAAGGTTTTAGAAAAACAACTTAAGGAAACATTAGACTTGGATGAAGTTTTCGTTGTCCCTGGTGATAGTGATGAATCACCTTGGGTCAAACTGGAGATGGGCCGTGCTTGTGTGACTTGTATAAAAGACCGTCTGACAGTGAATAATATCGTTGCTGTGGCTGGAGGAACTACGCTAGCTGCTGCTGCGGACATGATGCAACTTGATTGCAAAGATTTACATATGCTATTTGTCCCAGCACGTGGTGGAATTGGAGAAGGTGTCGAGTTAGAAGCCAATACCATTTGCGCCAAAATGGCACAAAATACGA
This sequence comes from Bacillus sp. C30, assembly GCF_040838255.1. NCBI lineage: Bacteria > Bacillati > Bacillota > Bacilli > Caryophanales > Bacillaceae > Bacillus > Bacillus sp. C30. The sequence goes on from NZ_JBFPJH010000056.1 coordinate 876, forward strand.
TGAGTAATTATCGCTTATTGTATGTTCCTGATCACGTTAGTAGCGAAGCATATGCGTCTATTGTAACAGAGCCCTCCGTGAAAGAAGTTCTTGAGTTGATTCGATCTTCCAATATCGTCATTCATGGAATTGGTGATGCGTTAACAATGGCACGTCGCAGAAATACTTCAGAAGCAGATTGGTTAAAGATTCAGGCAAGCGAAGCAGTTGGCGAAGCTTTCGGTTACTACTTTAATGAACAAGGAAATGTTGTTCATAAAGTAAGAACAGTTGGTATGCAACTTGAAGATTTACAACATGTATCTCACGTTGTCGCAGTCGCTGGAGGTTCTTCAAAAGCAAAAGCAATACAGGCTGTAATAAAGCAAGGGCACACTTCAATTCTAATTACAGATGAAGGTGCAGCAAAACAATTAACAAAGGGTATTACCCTTTAATATAATCCCCCAAGGAGGAAATTTAAATGACTAAAATTGGTATTAATGGATTTGGACGTATCGGACGTAACGTATTCCGCGCAGCTCTTAACAACTCTGAGGTAGAAGTAGTAGCAATCAACGACTTAACAGATGCTAAAACATTAGCTCACCTTTTAAAATATGATACAGTTCACGGAACTTTAAATGCAGAAGTATCTGCTAACGAAAACAGCATCGTTGTTAACGGTAAAGAAATTAAAGTTATCGCTGAGCGTGACCCAGCTCAATTACCATGGAGCGACTACGGAGTAGAAGTAGTAGTAGAATCTACTGGCCGTTTCACTAAAAAATCAGACGCTGAGAAACACTTAGGTGGATCAGTTAAGAAAGTTATCATCTCAGCTCCAGCTTCTGACGAAGATATCACTGTAGTTATGGGTGTTAACCACGAACAATACGATGCAGCTAACCACAACGTAGTATCTAATGCTTCTTGTACTACAAACTGTCTAGCTCCATTCGCTAAAGTATTAAACGAAAAATTCGGCGTAAAACGCGGAATGATGACAACAATTCACTCTTACACTAACGACCAACAAATCTTAGACTTACCACACAAAGATTTACGTCGTGCTCGTGCAGCAGCTGAAAACATGATCCCAACATCTACTGGTGCTGCTAAAGCTGTAGCATTAGTATTACCAGAACTTAAAGGTAAATTAAACGGCGGCGCTGTACGTGTTCCAACTGCTAACGTTTCTCTTGTTGACTTAGTTGTTGAACTTGACAAAGAAGTAACAGTTGAAGATGTAAACGCAGCATTCAAAGCAGCTTCTGAAGGCGAATTAAAAGGTATCCTTGGATACAGCGAAGAGCCATTAGTATCTATCGACTATAACGGATGTACAGCTTCTTCTACAATCGATGCATTATCTACAATGGTAATGGAAGGTAACATGGTTAAAGTACTTTCTTGGTACGATAACGAAACTGGTTACTCTAACCGCGTAGTAGACCTAGCTGCATACATGACTTCTAAAGGTCTTTAATTCTTAAGTATATAAGCAATCAATGACAAAACGAGGGAGAGGGTTTGTTCCCTCTCTCTCTTCTTTCGTTTTAGAAGCAAATGTGTTAAGCTTTTGAATGGGTTTTGTCAATCCTAACTAGTAGTCGGAGGGAAATCCAATGAACAAAAAATCAATTCGTGACGTAGATTTAAAAGGTAAGCGTGTATTTTGCCGCGTTGATTTCAACGTACCTATGAAAGAAGGCAAAATTACAGATGAAACTCGTATCCGTGCAGCTCTTCCTACAATTCAATATTTAATAGAGCAAGGTGCGAAAGTAATTTTAGCAAGTCATTTAGGCCGTCCAAAAGGTCAAGCAGTAGAAGAATTACGTCTTACTCCAGTAGCAGCACGTTTAGGCGAGCTTCTTGGTAAAGATGTTAAAAAAGCGGACGAAGCATTCGGACCAGTTGCACAAGAAATGGTTGCAGCAATGAACGAAGGCGACGTATTAGTTCTTGAAAACGTACGTTTCTATGCGGGCGAAGAAAAGAACGATGCAGAACTTGCGAAAGAATTTGCAGCTCTTGCTGATATCTTCGTAAACGATGCATTCGGTGCAGCTCACCGTGCTCATGCTTCTACAGCAGGAATCGCAGACTACCTACCAGCAGTATCTGGTTTATTAATGGAAAAAGAGTTAGATGTATTAGGTAAAGCACTTTCTAACCCAGAACGTCCATTCACAGCTATCATCGGTGGTGCGAAAGTAAAAGATAAAATCGGTGTAATTCGTCATCTATTAGACAAAGTAGATAACTTAATCATCGGTGGCGGACTTGCTTACACATTTGTTAAAGCATTAGGTCATGAAATTGGTCTATCTCTATGTGAAAACGACAAAATTGAACTAGCTAAAGAATTTATGCAACTTGCAAAAGAAAAAGGCGTAAACTTCTATATGCCAGTTGATGTTGTAATCACAGAGGAATTCTCTGAAACTGCAACAACTCAAATCGTTGGTATCGACTCTATCCCTTCTACATGGGAAGGCGTGGACATCGGTCCTAAAACACGTGAAATTTATGCAGATGTAATTAAAAACTCTAAGCTTGTTGTATGGAATGGACCAATGGGTGTATTCGAAATGACTCCATTCGCAGAAGGTACAAAAGCAGTAGGGCAAGCATTAGCAGATGCAGAAGATACATACTCTATTATCGGCGGTGGTGACTCTGCAGCAGCTGTTGAAAAATTCGGTATGGCTGATAAAATGAGCCACATTTCTACTGGCGGCGGTGCGTCATTAGAATTCATGGAAGGTAAAGAACTTCCAGGTGTAGTTTGTCTTAACGACAAATAAGTAGCAGCCAAAGAAAAAGGACGGTGCAAAGCATGCGTAAACCAATTATCGCAGGTAACTGGAAAATGAATAAAACTCTATCTGAAGCAGTTAGCTTCGTAGAGGAAGTTAAAGGTCAAATCCCAGCAGCTTCAGCTGTTGATGCAGTAGTTTGTTCGCCAGCTCTATTCTTAGAGCGCTTAGTAGCAAAGGCTGAAGGAACTGACTTACAAGTAGGTGCACAAAACATGCACTTCGAAAAAAATGGTGCATTCACTGGCGAAATTAGCCCAGTAGCACTTAGCGACTTAAAAGTAGGCTACGTAGTACTTGGCCACTCTGAGCGTCGTGAAATGTTTGCTGAAACAGACGAGTCAGTAAATAAAAAGACTCTTGCAGCATTTGAACATGGTTTAACACCAATCGTTTGTTGTGGTGAGACTTTAGAAGAGCGCGAAAGCGGAAAAACATTTGATCTAGTAGCAGGTCAAGTAACAAAAGCACTTGCAGGTTTAACAGAAGAGCAAGTTAAAGTAACTGTTATCGCTTATGAGCCAATCTGGGCTATCGGTACAGGTAAATCTTCTTCTTCTGCAGATGCAAATGAAGTATGTGCGCACATCCGTAAAGTTGTTGCAGAAGCTGTTTCTCCAGAAGCTGCAGAAGCTGTTCGTATTCAATACGGCGGTAGCGTAAAACCAGAAAACATTAAAGAGTATATGGCACAATCTGACATCGACGGCGCTTTAGTTGGCGGTGCTAGCTTAGAGCCTGCTTCGTTCTTAGGTCTTCTGGGGGCGGTAAAATGAGAAAGCCAACAGCTTTAATCATTCTTGATGGTTTCGGACTACGTGAAGAAACTTACGGGAATGCTGTAGCACAAGCTAAGAAACCTAATTTTGATGGTTACTGGAACAAATTCCCTCACACAACGCTTACAGCTTCTGGTGAGGAAGTAGGTCTTCCAGCAGGTCAAATGGGTAACTCAGAGGTTGGTCACTTAAATATCGGTGCTGGCCGCATCGTATATCAAAGCTTAACACGCGTAAACGTTGCAATTCGTGAAGGTGAGTTCGATCAGAACGAAACTTTCCAAAATGCAATTAAAAGCGTGAAAGAAAAAGGTACTGCTCTTCATTTATTCGGTTTACTTTCTGATGGTGGTGTGCACAGTCACATGAACCATATGTTTGCTCTTCTTCGCTTAGCAGCAAAAGAAGGCGTGGAGAAAGTATATATCCATGCATTCTTAGATGGCCGCGATGTTGGACCACAAACAGCAAAAGGTTATATCGATGCAACAAATGAAGTAATTAAAGAAACAGGAGTAGGACAATTCGCGACTATCTCTGGTCGTTATTACTCCATGGACCGTGACAAGCGCTGGGATCGCGTAGAAAAATGTTACCGTGCTATGGTGAATGGTGAAGGCCCTACTTATAAATCAGCAGAAGAGTGTGTAGAAGACTCTTATGCAAATGGTATTCATGATGAATTCGTATTGCCGTCTGTAATTGTTAACGAAGATGACACGCCAGTTGCAACAATCAATAATGATGATGCAGTTATCTTCTATAACTTCCGTCCAGACCGTGCAATTCAAATTGCTCGTGTATTTACAAACGAAGACTTCCGTGAGTTCGATCGTGGTGAAAAAGTACCTCACATTCCTGAATTCGTTTGTATGACACATTTCAGTGAAACTGTAGATGGTTACGTGGCATTCAAGCCAATGAACCTTGATAACACATTAGGTGAAGTTGTTGCGCAAGCGGGATTAAAGCAACTTCGCATCGCGGAAACTGAAAAGTATCCGCACGTTACATTCTTCTTTAGCGGTGGTCGTGAGGCTGAATTCCCAGGAGAAGAGCGTATTTTAATTAACTCACCGAAGGTTGCAACGTATGACTTGAAACCTGAAATGAGCATTTATGAAGTAACGGACGCTTTAGTAAATGACATCGAAAATGATAAACATGATGTTATCATTCTTAACTTTGCAAACTGTGATATGGTTGGCCATTCTGGGATGATGGAACCAACAATTAAAGCAGTAGAAGCAACTGACGAATGTTTAGGAAAAGTTGTAGAAGCGATTCTTGCAAAAGATGGTGTAGCACTTATTACTGCTGACCATGGTAATGCCGATCAGGAGTTAACTGCTGAAGGTGGACCAATGACAGCTCATACAACTAACCCGGTTCCTTTCATCGTTACAAAAAATGATGTAGAGCTTCGTGAAGGTGGTATTTTAGGAGATATCGCCCCAACAATGCTTACACTTTTAAATGTGGAACAACCGAAAGAAATGACAGGTAAAACAATTATTAAATAATTTGCTTATATAAAAAGGAGAGAATTTATTATGTCAACAATTATTGATGTTTATGCTCGCGAAGTCCTTGACTCTCGTGGTAACCCAACTGTAGAAGTAGAAGTTTACACAGAAAGCGGCGCATTCGGACGCGCTATCGTACCAAGTGGTGCATCTACTGGTGAGCACGAAGCAGTAGAATTACGTGACGGTGACAAATCTCGTTACCTTGGTAAAGGTGTTCTTAACGCAGTAAACAACGTTAACGAAGCAATCGCTCCAGAAATCGTTGGTTTCGACGTAACTGACCAAGCTGGTATCGACCGTGCTATGATCGAATTAGATGGCACTCCAAACAAAGGTAAACTAGGTGCTAACGCTATCCTTGGTGTATCTATGGCAGTAGCTCACGCAGCAGCTGACTTCGTAGGTCTTCCATTATACCGTTACCTTGGTGGATTCAATGCAAAACAATTACCAACTCCAATGATGAATATCATCAACGGTGGTTCTCACGCTGATAACAACGTTGACTTCCAAGAGTTCATGATCTTACCAGTTGGTGCTCCAACATTCAAAGAATCAATCCGTATGGGTGCTGAAGTATTCCATGCACTTAAAGCTGTATTACATGACAAAGGTCTTAACACTGCAGTAGGTGACGAAGGTGGATTCGCTCCAAACCTTGGTTCTAACCGTGAAGCATTAGAAGTAATCATCGAAGCTATCGAAAAAGCTGGTTACAAAGCTGGCGAGAACGTATTCTTAGGAATGGACGTTGCTTCTTCTGAGTTCTACAACAAAGAAACTGGTAAATATGACCTTGCAGGCGAAGGCCGTACTGGCTTAACTTCTGCAGAAATGGTTGATTTCTACGAAGAGCTTTGCAAAGACTTCCCAATCATCTCTATTGAAGATGGTTTAGACGAAAACGACTGGGATGGTCACAAATTATTAACTGAGCGTATCGGTGATAAAGTACAATTAGTTGGTGACGATTTATTCGTAACTAACACTCAAAAACTTGCTGAAGGTATCGAAAAAGGTATCTCTAACTCAATCTTAATTAAAGTTAACCAAATCGGTACTTTAACTGAGACTTTCGAAGCAATCGAAATGGCTAAACGTGCTGGTTACACAGCAGTTGTATCTCACCGTTCTGGTGAAACTGAAGATGCTACAATCGCTGACATCGCAGTTGCAACTAACGCTGGCCAAATCAAAACTGGTTCTATGAGCCGTACTGACCGTATTGCTAAGTACAACCAATTATTACGTATCGAAGACGAGCTAGGCGAAATCGCTGTTTACGCTGGTTTACAATCTTTCTACAATATCAAACGATAATTGTAGAAAATAACGACAGACCGTGAGAAATCACGGTCTGTTTTTTTTTTTTTTTGCTAAAATTGTTCGTCTGTCATAAGTGACATGAAGTATTTAAAGAAGAGATTATAATCAAAATCGATAGCAATTTGCTGCGAGGGCCGATTGGTGAATGGGCTTGATCCTAATAAAGAGCGGAAATCACCGATGCTTGCTCCTTGAGCGTAAGATTCGGTCATGACGGTAATTGGTGATTTGTAGTAGGTAAACATAGAATTATCAAGTAAAGCTAATATCGGTATCGTGTCATGAAAAGGGCAGCCTTTTAATTGTGGTAAAATTTTTTCGTAATATCCATAGTAGTAATGATCGAATAGAGGTTTGACGAGAGAAGCCTTTCCTTTCGTCTCAATATATTCAGCCATATCAGGTGTAACGATGGAATATTGAGTTACATTTAACGGGTATATGTACATGTTGGATGCAGATTGTAATACAATGTTAGCCGCGATTGGATCGCCATAAAAATTCGCTTCTGATACGGGAGTTACATTACCTGGGTGCAGAAAGGAACCACCCATTACATAATAAGATTTAATTTGCTGCATTAAGTTTTTACATAAAATAAATAAAGCAGCTAGGGAAGTGAGTCGCCCTAAACTTACAATGATTAGTTCGTCTTTATACTGCTCGATGAGAGGGATAACTTCAAAAAAATTCTCCATTTCTCCGTTTTGTAACTTTTCATTTTGGATGATTGGCCCTAACCCTTCTTTACCGTGAATATTAGTAAAAAAAGCGGGTGGACCTCCATTGAGAGGACGGTCTGAACCACCAAATATTTTCATATCTCTATTTCTTGATTTTTGTTTAAGAAAATGAGCATTTTGTACGGCCATTTCTTTTGGAACATTGCCGTAATCAGCGACAATCCCAACAATTTCAATTTCATCGATAAAGAATGCGAGGAGGAGGGCTATCGCATCGTCGATTCCAGGATCACAAAAAATGAGAATTTTTTTAGACATACGTTCACCACCTATCTTTATATATATATGTGTGCTAGAGAGAAGGCAGAATAAAAATGGAGTGAAGGATTTTGTTTTATTAAAATAATAACCATCAAAATTCAGAAAATATAAACTTTATATATTAGGTCAAGGTTTTTGACATAAATCACATTGGGAAACGCAGTCATATCAAGGGTGTAAGCGTATAATATAGTGGGTTTTCGTTGTCGATTTGATAAATTGCAGGTTTTTACAATTTATACTATGATAAGGATATTAACAGAAGATCGTATAAACATGAGGGATGATGAACATGAAACTTACAAAGATTCTTGTCCAAATTGCTGCTCTTTATGTATTTTATATGGTTGGAAATTGGGTGCAAGAAATGTTGAATCTTCCGATTCCAGGAAGTTTGATTGGGATGTTCCTCCTACTTGTTTTGCTTAGCCTAAAAGTACTTCCAGTGAAATGGTTTGATTTAGGAGCAGAAACACTCGTTGCTATTATGCCGTTTTTATTAATTCCGCCAACGCTTGGCTTAATGAATTACGGTGCTTTTTTTATGAGTAAAGGAATTTCCCTTTTCATTACAGTTGTAGCGAGTACGTTTTTAATTATTATTGTCGCAGGACATACAGGACAATATCTTGCGAATAGAAAGGAAAAAGAGACACAATGAGCCAAATATTAATCGGAATCGGTTGGGTTCTTTTTACGGTGCTATTATATCAATTATCTAAAAAAATCTACAAATTATTTCCAACACCATTTACCATTCCAATGCTTGTTGCAACAGGATTAATGGCTTTCTTATTTATAATGCTTGATATACCATATCAAAATTATATGGAAAGTGGTGGTGGCTGGATTGCGAAGCTACTAGGACCAGGTGTTGTAGCATTTGCAATCCCGCTTTATAAACAACGTCATGTTCTGCAAAAATATGTTGTACCAATTGCTGGTGGTGTATTAGTAGGTACAACAGTTGCTATTGCAAGTGATTTTGCTATCGCCACACTTATGGGAACAGATAAAAGCTTAATTTTATCTTCTTTACCAAAATCAGTGACAATGCCAGTTGCGATGAGTGTATCTGAACAAGTTGGTGGTGTCCCGTCCTTAACAGCAGCATTCGTCGCTATCGCAGGGATTACTGGAACGATTTCAGGACCAATTTTATTAAAATGGAGCCGTGTTACAAACTCAGTTGGTAAAGGGATTGGCTTTGGATGTGCGTCTCATATTATGGGTGTTATGAGAGCGATGAAAAATAATGAGCATGAAGGTGTTATTGGATCGGTAACAATGACATTAACAGCAATTTTGACATGTTTACTTGGACCGTTATTCGCAATGATGTTCATGTAATAGAAGAAAAGCGAGAGCGATTCTATAGCTCTCGCTTTTCTATAGGATTTATGCTACATTTAAAATAACTGAATCTTTGTAGGAGGTACGCCAAGTGCATACGTTATTATCAGTTTTACTTATTATTGTATCGATTTTAATGATTGTTATGGTACTTATGCAGTCTAGTAATAGCTCAGGCCTTTCAGGCGCTATTTCAGGTGGTGCAGAGCAATTGTTTGGTAAGCAAAAAGCACGTGGAATTGAAGCGGTATTAAACCGTGTTACAGTTGTCTTAGCTGTACTATTCTTCGTACTAACAATTGGTGTTACGTACTTAAATTTATAAAATTAAAAGAAGAAGCGTTAGCGGATTATGCTAATGGTTCTTCTTTTTTTGATTTGTTATTCAAAAAAAGTTTCTAATTAGATTATAGAATTATAAATATGGTACACTAAGAATAGAAAGAATACGACTAGATTACAGAAGAGAAAGAGGAGAAGTACATGATGAAATTAGCATCTCCGAAACCATTTACATTTGAAGGTGGAGACCGCGCTGTTTTATTATTACATGGATTCACAGGGAACTCAGCTGACGTACGCATGCTAGGGCGTTTCTTAGAGAAGAAAGGCTATACTTGTCATGCACCAATTTATAAAGGACACGGCGTACCACCAGAAGAGCTTGTTCATACAGGCCCTGAAGACTGGTGGAAAGATGTAATGAATGCCTACCAGCATTTAAAAGATCAAGGTTACGAGAAAATAGCTGCGGTTGGATTATCATTAGGCGGAGTATTCTCATTAAAACTTGCTTATACATTACCGATTTTAGGTGTTGTACCAATGTGTGCACCGATGTACATTAAAAGTGAAGAAATTATGTACCAAGGTATATTGGCATATGCCCGCGAATATAAAAAGCGTGAGCAAAAATCACCAGAACGAATTGAGCAGGAAATGTTTGAATTTAAACAGACACCAATGAATACATTAAAAGCATTACAGGAGTTGATTCGTGACGTACGCAATAATGTTGATATGATTTATGCTCCAACATTCGTTGTACAAGCACGTCATGATGAGATGATTAATACAGATAGTGCTAACATTATTTATAACGGTGTAGAATCTACGTTAAAAGACATTAAATGGTATGAAGACTCTACGCATGTCATTACACTTGATAAAGAACGTGATGTGCTACATGAGGATGTATATAACTTCTTGGAGCAACTAGATTGGTAAGGTCTAGTTGCCTCTTTTTTTCATAAGGGAATTTTTATCCCGCTATTTGTGGGCTAATAATCAGTGGGGACGGACAAAAAACCACTGGTTAAAGTTACACTTTATGAAAGCTGTAAAAAATCATTGGGAGATGATTAAAGTTTCACTTTATACATCCCCCATCTTTCGGATACACTAAATAATATAAGGGTTTAAAGGAGGTATTTCTGCTTGGAAGAAATCATGCAAGAACATATTGATAAGTTGTTATTATTTATGAGGGAAGAAGCGTATAAACCGTTAACGATACAAGAATTAGAATCGGCATTTGGAATCGAAGGCTCTGAGGGCTTTAAAGATTTCGTAAAGGCACTTGTAATGATGGAAGAGAAGGGGCTTGTTATCCGCACACGTAGTAACCGCTACGGTCTTCCAGAAAAAATGAATTTAGTACGCGGTAAATTAATTGGGCACGCACGTGGTTTTGCGTTCGTCGTTCCAGAAGAGAAGAAAACAGGAGATGATGATCTTTTCATCCCGCCGACAGAATTAAATGGTGCACTTCATGGTGATACAGTATTAGCACGTGTTAGCGCACAATCAAGTGGATCACGCCAAGAAGGCGCGATTGTTCGTATTTTAGAGCGTGGAACGAAGGAACTAGTTGGTACATATACAGAGTCAAAGAACTTTGGATTTGTTATACCTGATAATAAACGCTGGACAAGTGACATTTTTATCTTGAAAAGTGCATCTATGGGCGCTGTAGAAGGCCATAAAGTAGTTGTGAAAATTACGGGCTACCCAGAGAACCGTTTAAGCGCAGAAGGTGAAGTTATTCAAATTCTAGGTCATAAAAATGACCCAGGAGTAGATATTTTATCTGTCATTCATAAACATCATTTACCTTTAGCATTCCCTGAAGAAGTGATGGAGCATGCAAACAGTGTACCAGAAACGATTTCAGAAGAAGATATAAAAGATCGTCGTGATTTACGTGATCAAATGATTGTTACAATTGATGGTGCGGATGCGAAAGACTTAGATGACGCTGTTACAGTAACGAAGCTTGAGAACGGTAACTATAAGCTTGGTGTTCATATTGCGGATGTAAGTCATTACGTTCAAGAAGGTTCTCCAATTGATGTTGAAGCAGCAGAGAGAGCAACGAGTGTATATCTTGTAGACCGTGTAATTCCGATGATTCCGCATCGTTTATCAAACGGTATTTGTTCATTAAATCCGAAAGTAGACCGTCTGACACTATCTTGTGAAATGGAAATCAACAATCTAGGTGATGTTGTAAAACACGAGATTTTCCAAAGTGTAATTAAGACGACAGAGCGTATGACGTATGCTGACGTAAGAAGCATTTTAGAAGATGAAGACGAAGCGCTAATTGAACGTTACGAGCCGATAGTGCCAATGTTTAAAGAAATGGGGCAGTTAGCACAAATTTTGCGTGAAAAACGTATGCGCCGTGGTGCGATTGACTTTGACTTTAAAGAAGCGAAAGTACTAGTAGATGAAGAAGGAAAACCGACTGATGTTGTAATGCGTGATCGTTCTGTATCAGAGAAGTTAATTGAAGAGTTTATGCTTGTTGCGAACGAAACAGTAGCGGAGCATTTCCACTGGATGAACGTACCGTTTATGTACCGTGTCCATGAAGATCCGAAAGAAGATAAGCTTGAGCGTTTCTTCGAGTTTGTAACAAACTTCGGATATGCAGTAAAGGGACGTGCGAATGAAATACACCCTCGTGCATTGCAGCAAATTCTTGAAATGGTTCAAGGTCAGCCGGAAGAAATAGTCATTTCAACAGTTATGCTTCGTTCTATGAAGCAAGCACGTTACGATTCGAACAGCTTAGGACATTTTGGTTTATCAACTGAGTTCTACACACATTTCACATCGCCAATTCGTCGTTACCCAGATACGATTGTTCATAGATTGATTCGTGAATACATCATTAATGGTAAAGTAGACAACGAAACGCAAGCGAAATGGCGTGAAAACTTACCTGAGATTGCAGAGCACTCTTCTAATATGGAACGCCGTGCTGTTGAAGCAGAGCGTGAAACAGACGAAATGAAAAAAGCAGAGTATATGGTCGATAAGATCGGTGAAGAGTATGACGGTATGATTAGCTCTGTAACAAACTTCGGTTTATTCGTAGAGCTTCCAAATACAATTGAAGGTCTTGTACACGTTAGCTATTTAACAGATGATTACTACCGTTATGACGAAAAACATTTTGCGATGATCGGAGAACGTACAGGTAACGTATTACGCATCGGTGACGAAATTACAATTCGTGTTATTAACGTAAATAAAGACGAGCGCGCAATCGACTTTGAAATCGTTGGCATGAAAGGCACACCTCGTCGTAAGTTCAAAGATCGTCCAGTTGTGATTGGACAGCCAAGAACAGGCAGAAAGAAACGCGGTGGACGTAGCGAACGTAGTAATGAGCGCGGTGGTGAACGCGGCACAGGAAGAAAGTTTGATCGTGGTGGACAAGGAAAAGCATCTGCATCCACATCCGCTAGTCAGCCAGGGAAAAAAGATGGTAATAGTAATAGTAATGGTAATGGTAAGAAGAAAAAAGGATTCTTTGAAAATGTACCAGGATTCAAGAAGAAAAAGAAAAAGCGCAAGTAAGAAAAGAGTGGCTTCGCCTTACATTCTGAGCGAGCCACTTTCGCTTTTGGTTTACATTTGTTACAATGGTAAAAATAGAGGAGGGACGTTATATGCCAAAAGGTACAGGTAAGGTTATTGCGCAAAATAAAAAAGCATTTCATGATTATTTCATTGAAGAAACATACGAAGCAGGGCTTGTCCTTCAAGGAACGGAAATTAAGTCAATTCGCGCTGGACGCGTGAACTTGAAAGACGCGTTTGCACGTATACATAACGGTGAAGTATGGGTTCATAATATGCATATTAATACATATGAACAAGGGAATCGTTTTAATCACGATCCGCTTCGTACAAGAAAGTTACTTCTTCATAAGAAAGAAATTGATAAGCTAGCAGGTTATGCAAAAGAAACAGGTTATGCATTAATTCCAGTTAGAATCTATTTGAAAAATGGATTTGCGAAAATGGCACTTGGTTTAGCAAAAGGTAAGAAGCAATATGATAAGCGTCACGATTTAAAAGAGAAAGAAGCTAAACGTGAAATTGCACGCGTGTTCCGTGATCGTCAAAAGATGTAATACAGATATTTACATTTGTAAAACGGCGCGCGTATGATATAATAACTTATGTAAGATTGTTGCACATTGAAAAACAGCTCTTAGTAGCTATCACGATATTTCTTCGTATGCTCCATTTTTATCATGGGGACGTTACGGATTCGACAGGGATAGTTCGAGCTTAGGTTGCGAGTCGAGGGGATCGGCCTCGTTAAAACGTCAAAGCCTATAATTGGCAAACAAAACAATCTTTCTTTAGCTGCTTAATTGCACTAAAGGTTCCTCCCTCCATCGTCCATGTGGTAGGGTAAGGGACTCAAACTAAGTGGACTACGCCGGAGTTCGCCGTCTGAGGGCGAAGGAAGAGAACAATCAGACTAGCAACTTGGAAGCCTGTCGATAGGCCGAAGAGTTCGCGAAATGCTAATATATCGACTACACTCGTAGAAGCTTAAGTGCCGATATTTTTGGACGTGGGTTCGACTCCCACCGTCTCCACCAATACATATTTGGTGGTTTTTTTATTTTGTATATAACAAGAAGCATAAGATGGCCGTTTTGGTCAACTTATGCTTCTTTTAGTTTACGGCCAACTTATGCTTCCAGGATTTGAAGAATATTTTTAATGTCGCCTTTAAATAAAGTCGCGACTTTTAGGGATAGCATCACATCATCATCAATCTAAGAATAGCAAATACCCCAAAACGAAAAAATGTACATTTTTTTCGTTTTGGGGCGTTATAAAATCCTTAAGTTGATGGGCATATGGCGACTCATTTCTAGAATTGTTTTCATGTGTCAATGATAGAAATATATTTTTAATTATGGCTACTTTTCAACTAGTACGATATCATCAAGATAGGCATCACCGATTACATATCCATTAATTTGTAAGAAGAATGAATATGGATTATTAGTATTTAGAGTAGTAAATTCAACCGATTTTTGTTCATACTGTGTGGAAGTAAACTTCATATAAAGTGTGTCTTTTCCCCCAGGAGACTGTGCTCCTACAAATAAGGTTTTTTCAGGACCCGATACTTTTCCAGATGCGGACATGATGTATGTAGTATTAGGCTTCAAAGTTACGTCTCCCTTAAGATGACCGATTCCTGAACTAAAATGAAGTCCTTTAGAATTATTTACTCCTGCATGCTCTTCAATATTGTAATTTAAAGAGCCATATGATGGTTTAAAAGGTTCTAAACTTGAATTGTGGTCAAAATCAATATTAAAAATATAAGATTTCTCCTTTTCCTTTAATTGTACATTATCAAACTTAGCCCTCCCATTTGCTGTAGAAGCAAGTTTGACAGCAAAGTTTGACACATCCTCCCCTGTTTTAAACTTTATCTCATGATGTTCCGGCTTAAATCCTGTATACTGCTTCTTTGTTAATGGAACGATTTCTTGATTGGCATTCAGATTACCTACTGTTACTTCTGATGGGGAAACTATACTTCCCGCTATATCAAATGTTAATGTATATTCTGTATTCGGTTTTACAGTAACAAGTTGATAGGCTGTGTCTGCATGTATTAATTTGAGATAATGATTGCCTGGTTCAGAAGTGCCGATATTCTCGGTAGAAGAATTAGGATTAGATAAAATCCAGTTATTTAGCCCATCCTCAAAGTCTCCATTCCTAACTTGTTCATTTGCATATGGACTATCTGCTGATACAATGTCTGAAAAACCTATACTGGCACTTAATACAATTGCTGTAGAAAATACTCCTATACCGACTTTTTTAAACAATTTCTTCATCTCCTTTGGTCAGATTAAACTTTATTTTTTTCATACTTTCTATATATATATTTGGATAAATATTCCAAATAACAACTTTATTTATAAATGATTTATAGATTGTTTTCAATTGAAAGATCTTCAACATATACAAGGCCACTTTGTTCAAATTGAACGGGTAAAGAAAGCATATCAAGAGAGCATAGTGACCTATTAACTAACGAAAGCGTCAGTTCCACTTGCTCGTATATTAAGGTTATTAGTATCAATTTAACCAAATATTATTCCAAAGCTACATTAATAAAACACACGGCCAGCTTATGGGTAAAGTGACATTTATTTTATACTCTTATCATTACAATAAGAATCTCTTTCCACAATGCTAGGAACATTTGATTGAACTTCGTTTTTTTTTGCATGAGCAAAAATGCTTACCCTACTTAACAATGAATTAGCCAAAATAGAAGTAGCGACTAACTTTTGTTATACCCAAAATATCTATCCCATAATTTTTATTCGAGAGATAAATAATAGAATGTTCTAGTATTTCGAAGTGCACGATAAACAGCAAAAACATAAAT
>NZ_JBFPJH010000537.1:0-1669 GCF_040838255.1 Bacillus sp. C30
TATAATAGATTTCTATTAAGGTGTCCCATTTAAGAATTTAAGCGTAGGAAAGGGTAAAATAAAAATGAACTGGAAAAAAAGCGGATTATGGATTATTATTTTTTTCATTGTAAAAGGTACGATTTCTACACTTTTAATAGTTACAGGTGCTAAATATTTTGATTTATCATTTATGCAACTTTTCGTACTAATACTGATCTTATTACTGATTTCTCTCATAAGTCGAAAATTGCTGCATAGACATAAACAAAACAAAAAGCAAAAAGAGCTAAATATATAATGAAGCCCCAGAGACCTTTGGATTTCTGGGGTTTTACTATATATTTAGCCTCTTACTATTTGTGGAAAGTAAAACTCCCACCTCAAAATTTAGTCGGGGTACAGAAGTTTGTTGGGAGCAGATTAAAGTTTCACTTTATTTCATAGTGCATGATCTATTTTGATTAATTATCAGGTTTTTATGTATCCTCTAATGACAAGGTTAAATCCTTTCGAATCGGTCAATCACCGTTTTTTTGAATTCACTAAAAGTGGCTGAACCTATGCAGAATAACGATACCATCTCTAGCAAAATAATTAACTATCCCATGCAAGAAAGTTAGGCTAGTTAATTGCATATGTTTTATTGAAGGGATGTGATTGAATTATGGAACGACCGAATTGGGGAATTGGAGGATTAGTATTCGTTGGCTGCATGTTTCTTGGCGGAGGAGTGGGATCTATAGTAGGTGATACTCATGCTGGATGGCTAATAGGGATGGGTGCTGGATTTATTGGGATGGCTTTAACGAGACTGATCAGAAAGTAATATAACGGGGATTCTTCTTCGGGTAAATAAGGAAATATGTATGTAAGTAATTCATGGTATAAGAGCTCTATAAGTAATAGTTAGAAGCTTCTCTTTTCTAAATTTCTCCATACATAGATATGATTCTCAAGTCGGAGGATGGCACCTTAGGGTGTCTTTTTTATGATCTCTAAAAATGTCTTAACATATATAGCCGAGTTAATTCAAATAATCAAGAATAATTGAGCTAACAGTTTTCGTTAAATTGCCATTATCTTTTTTGTAATAGAATAGATTCATTACCGTTTCAGACCGATGTATTCATTCATAACCTAACAGTAAAAGGGGGGATGATTAAAGGCATGGCGATTAATGATGAATTAATTTGTCAACAGTTTGCAAGAATTATCGGCGGCCAAGAAGGATTCGCCGGTGGAAAATGCGTGGCAACAATAAATCGAGATGAAATACAAGCAACAATCTTGGGGAAACGTTTTAGAGTAACAACTTCCTTCTCATTCGAATCACGAGATAATAAAACTGGACGGGCATTATGTCTAGGGCGGGTAGCACTCTTACAAAAGGAAGTCACTGAATTTGTTGCTACGATTATTAAACAAGGAATAATTGTTTCGTCTATACACAATGAGTGGTTATGTGATGATCCAAATTTAATTTACGTTAATATCGAAGACGTTGATGATCCACTAATTTTTGCAAGGAAAGTCAGAAGAGCATTATGCAATTAACCAATTTTTTTAGTTAAATGAGTGATTGTGTTGATTAGAATATTTCAGATTGTTGAATGGTATACTTGGAAAATAGATTTAAGTAGATGGTTTTATAAAATCTCATATATAGCTAAAAAGAGTAACTCTATTT
>NZ_JBFPJH010000577.1:0-1651 GCF_040838255.1 Bacillus sp. C30
CTCTTTAAAGTTATTTTTTATTAAGTTAATGATTTCCTGTAATGCTGCTTTTCCATATCCTTTTCCTTGCTCTTTTTCATCAATGATAAATCCGTTAATCCAATACATATCTGTTGACTCTCGTACAAAAGCATGCATAATAAAACCAACTATAAGGTCACCATTATATATAGCGAATGGAATATATTCGACATTTTCACCATCTGGTTTTATGTATACTTTAGCAAGTGATACTGCCACTGCCGGAACAAAGTGTATTTGGTTTTCTTTAACTTGTAACTTTAATGCGTCTTCCCAATTTTCTCTCGTAACAATTTTTAATTGGACGTTCACTATTTTAAGCTCCTTTAAAAAGAGAATTTATCTTTTATATTCAACGGAGTGAAATGATTCCCTTTTTCGACATCAACTTATAACATGATTTTCATAAAATCCTGAATAAATTTTTCCTCATCTAATTGTAACGCTATACGCGCCCCTTCAGATTTAGAGTGTGGGCGAAAATCAGCAAAAGTTTGTCCCTTCGTTTCGCCACATATATCCACAGTCACTTTTCGGGATGTATAATTTAAAAATGTAGGATTCACTAAACCGCTTATAGCAAGTACATCGTGTAATAATGGCCCTTCAATAGATGGATTGAGTTTTTGGTATGCTGATAAATAATAATCGTACATGGGTTTCATAATCGGCTTAAATGGATTTTGTGTATTAACTAAAATATAAGTAAATACACTTGGGGTTAAAACCGTTTTATTTGTTACATTTAAAGGGAATAACGTTATATTTTTCGCTTGCTGAAATACAATTTGACTTGCTATAGGATCTCCGTACACGTTTGCCTCTGCTAATGGAGTAACATTCCCTGCTTCTAAAAAGACACCACCCATAAAATAAATTCCTTTTATATTTAACATCAAGTCGGTCCATAAATTAAAAGCAATCGCTAACGAGGTAGATCTTCCTACATCGACAATTGTTAAATCTTCTCCATACTTTACAAGAATTGCAGCAATACTACCAAAATTGTATATAGGAATAGATAACACACTTTCCGGTACATGGATGGGCCCTAATCCTTCTGGTCCATGGATTTCAGGGTAATACGTTGTAATTTCATTTGTAAGTGGGCCTGTTGCACCGCTAATTACAGGAATATCTTGTCTGTTTGCTAACTGTAAAATATATGCGGCATTATGAGCGGCATGTATATGTTCAACATTTCCATATCCAGTTACGATACCAACAATTTCAATTTCAGGATGCAGTAAGCCATACATAATTGCAAACGAATCATCAATACCTGGGTCTCCAAAAAATAAAACCTTCTCCAAGAAATGCACTCCTTTCATAGGTAAGATAATTATGTATATGTGGAAAAAAATTAAATCTATACAGTTCTAAGCAAATATTAATGGTGAGTAATGTATTGATAAAAAAGAACTAGCATATGCTAGTTCTTTTGCAGATAAATAATCTACCAGTTTAATTAAATCTCGTACAAATATTGGACTAGCTGATTTTAATATAGATTTTTTTCACTATATTTATAGAATGGAAAGCCTGTTATTAATCCGAAATTTTGCATTTAAATTGCAAATACTCGCAGGGATGTCTTACCATACTTTTTCACTCTCAATTTGCTTATAAT
>NZ_JBFPJH010000538.1:0-1637 GCF_040838255.1 Bacillus sp. C30
ATCCAATGTTATTAATTGTAGGAAAATACGATGTAGTAACGTGTGAAAAACAAATTGAAACATTTAATAAAGATGCTCAAAATGGGAAGCATATCATATTCGAAGAGAGTGGCCATACACCACATTATGAGGAAGCTGATCGATTTGCTGAAACAGTCATTCATTTTTTGAACTAAAAAAGAAAGAGCGCTTCGTATAATGCGAAGCGCTCTATTTTAAATTTCTGGATAAGTGATTGTAATATTAGGCCATTTACTTTGCCATTTCTTTTGATTAACTCTTTTGTTGTACATATGTATTCGTTCTTTCGTTTCAAGAAAATGAGGTGTAGGTTTCACTTGTAATGAAAGTACATCTTCTATTCCGCATGGGGATGTTAATATGACTTTGTTTTGTTCGTCCAAAGAAACACCAAGAGCGGTTGCTGTTTCAGGAAATTTAGAAATAGCATCAACAGAAGAAGAGTATGGCGGCATTCCATTCACTACATGCATGCGAGTTTGATTTTTTACTGACCAAGGGATAGAGGCATCCATATTCGTCAGCTTCTGTTCTAATGATTGTTCGTATACCTCATCTTTATGTAATGCATCATAATAAATGACATCAACGTCTGGTGTAGCTGTTCTTACTTTGTAGTTATGTAATGCATCCCAAATTTTAGAACGGACAAACCCGGCACAAATCCACCAATCAGGTAGCTCTAGTGATTTTGCCATTTGTAATACATCCATCATCCACGGATCATTTTGGATCAATTGAATAATATCTTGTTCGGTTTTAATAGTCATTTGATAGTACACCTACTTTTTTTTTAGAGTGAATTAATTCATAAGCTTAATAATCCATGTAATCCAGTAAGCACCTGGTATGAATAATAGTTGCGCTAATAATGTACCGAGAAGTCTAGAAATCATGAGCCAACCATACATCTTACTCATTGCTTCAGCACCTTCTTCTGATTGAAGAGCCCGTTCTGTTAAAAGAGCGATACGTGGATCTAGTAAAACTGTTAATAAAATAGTAGCAAAACCATTAACAAGACCAGAAGCTGTAGTAGCCTTTGTTGCATAAGTCGGATTTAAAAAAGAAGCATATAGTGCGGAAAGAACACCAGCTGTATAAATGGCAGTGGCAAACATATTAATAAGCATAATTCGCTTCGGAATTCCGCCAATACGCATTCGATGAATCATCTCAAACTTTGGAAAGCGTACATATTTTTTTGTGTACTTTAATTTTTGAATGTTATTCGTCTTCATCATTCGAATGAATGAACCATCTGTTTCAAAGTTTTGAATGACGTATCCAAATAGCTTTGTCAAAGTTGGATAGAGTATAATCGCGAGCAATGTACCGACAGAAGCAGATAATAGAACGAGCCGTATAATATGCTCTAAATCAATAGAAGAATCTAGCTTTGCTTCATCGACAATACCACCAATTAAAAAAGCTTGTAGTAAGTTAGATGTTCTTGAAATAAGTAGTACCATTCCTACGATGGATAAGGCAACGACAATCTTTTTTAAACGGACACCAGCTAATCGAATACTATAAGAGCTAGTTTCAACTGCGTGGATAACAATTGTGAAAGCCATTATAAAAATTAACGTAATTGACATGTGATTCACCAGTTT
>NZ_JBFPJH010000539.1:0-1626 GCF_040838255.1 Bacillus sp. C30
AGTTAAAGGACACGACAAATCTCTCACATATTTCGAAAATTTTATTACATTTTAATATCTGAGAGAATAGAAAAAAGACCTTGTAATTCTACAAGGCCTGTTGCAAACTCCCTTTATTTTGTAGCAAGTACATATTGTAGTAAAGTCCTTGTTTACTAAGTAACTCTTGATGTGTTCCGCTTTCTACAATTTCCCCTTCATGCATAACAAATATTTGATCCGCATCTTGGATTGTAGACAATCTGTGCGCAATCGCTATCGTTGTTCTACCTTTTCGCATTTGCTGCAATGCCGTTTGGATAGCCTCCTCTGTTTCTGTATCAATATTTGCCGTCGCTTCATCTAACACTAATACTTTCGGATTGGTTGCTATCGTTCTAGCAAAAGCAATTAATTGCCTTTGACCACTAGAAAATGCAGCTCCTCTTTCGACAACTTCTGTATCATACTGCTCTGGTAATTTTTCAATAAACGTATTCGCTTGCACAAACTTTGCCGCTTCCTCTATCTCTTCATCCGTAATCTCTTCATTATACATACGAATATTTTGCTTTACATTTCCAGCAAATAAAAATGCATCTTGCAGCACAAGACCAATTTTCTTTCGAATTTCTTGTTCTTCGAACTTCTCTAAATCTACTCCGTCTATTACTATATTTCCTGATTTAATATTGTAAAATCTCATTAATAAATTCATAATCGTACTCTTTCCGCTACCAGTATGCCCTACGAAAGCAACCGTTTGCCCTGACTTTACGTGAAAAGATACATTTTTTAAAACGTCACGCTTTCCATCATATGAAAAAGTAACATCTTTAAACTGAATTTCCCCGTTAGCTACTCGTGGCTGTTCACTCCCCATTTGAACAGGAGCTAAATCTTTATCATCCATTAAATGAAATACACGCGATGATGAAACAAGCGCTTGCTGGAAGAAAGATAGTTTCATCATCATCTCATTTACCGGCTGGAAGAAACGATGAATATAGTTAACGAAAGCATATAAAACCCCTACTTCAACAGGACTCTTTAAAGCATCGATTCCGAATAAACCAAGTACTACCGCAATTGCTACAATATGAACAAGATCTGTTGCTGGACGTAAAAGTAATGCATCTAATTTCAATGTACGACGTCCAGCACTAAAATGTTTATTGTTCACTTCTTCAAATTCTTTTCTCATCCGCTTTTCTTGCCGGAACACCTGAACAATATTCATACCTTGAATGGACTCATTTAACTTTGCATTTAATATACTCAGTTGATTACGTACCTCTAAATAAAAAGCTGCACTTTTCCGTTGATACAACACCATAATTGCAAACATTACCGGAATTAATATGAGCGAAAATAGCGCTAATTTTACATCTAATAAAAACATCGCTACTAAAATCCCTACTAAAAAGACTACATTTTTCACGAATGTTGATAGTACACTAACATAAAAATCCTTAATCGCTTCTGTATCATTCGTTATGCGAGATACGAGCGTACCAATCGGCGTACGATCAAAGAAGCTTAATGACAATTTTTGAACATGTTCATACACTTCAACTCGCATATCTTGGACAATCTTAAAAGCGATATTTTGAAAGTACAATAAGTCTAAATAAGTAAATAATACTT
>NZ_JBFPJH010000540.1:0-1622 GCF_040838255.1 Bacillus sp. C30
GGAATATTACATCATATGTTATCTATTTTCTTATGGGGACTAGATTTTGTTAATATGCTAGTTTCTATTTATTTAATTATAGTAATTACGAAACTGTTCAATGTGAAATCATCGATGAGTAAGATTGTTTGCGTAATCTTATTCGTTGTTTTTATCGCATTTAATGGGGGAATAACGTATATCTTTCAGCAAATAGAAAAGTATGTGTTTGCCATAAATAATATTGGATTTATAGATCAAAACGGCTTTTTAAATACATCATTTTATTCTGGTACAGATATTACAGTTTTAAATCTATGTTTTAACTGTTTATTAACAATTATAATATTAGTAGTTACAGGTCGCATCATCGACAAAAAACTAGAAGTTTAAAGGAGGAATCATCATTGGGAAATGTAGTAGTGAAATTAGAAAATGTCCGAAAAAAAATCGGTAGAACAGAAATTATTCGTGGCTTATCATTTGAGGTTCGTGAAGGAGAGGTATACGGATTCCTTGGACCGAACGGTAGCGGTAAGACGACGACAATTCGTATGATGACAGGTCTTATTTCTATGACAGAAGGCGATATTACAATTTGTGGCCATAGTATTCGCACAGAGCGTGAAAAGGCGCTAGAGCAAATTGGAGCGATTGTAGAAAATCCCGAGCTATATGATTATATGACTGGAATGCAAAATTTAAAGCATTTTGCGAACATGGCGATTACCCCAATTAGTAAAGAGCGCATCGCTGAAATTGTAAAGCTTGTTGAATTAGAGCATGCGATTCATAAAAAGGTGAAAACATACTCACTTGGTATGAAACAGCGTTTAGGAATTGCGCAGGCGTTACTTCATCAGCCGAAAATCTTAATTTTAGATGAACCGACAAATGGATTAGATCCAGCTGGTATTCGCCAAATTCGTGATTATTTACAACGATTAGCGAAAGAAGAAAATATTGCAGTCATTGTATCAAGTCATTTATTAAGTGAAATTGAATTAATGTGTGATCGCGTAGTTATTATAAAGCAAGGTGAGTTTGTACAAGAGTATAACTTACATGAACAAGCGAAGCATGATGAAACAGTTGTAGTTGCATTTGAAGTAGATCAAGTTCAAAAAGCGAACGAAATTATTAAAGGTAAAGTACAAGGAAATGTAGCTGTGGCATCTGTAATGAAAGAAGAGATTCCGCAAATTGTAAAACAGTTAGTGAATGCTGATGTACTCGTATACGGTGTTACTGTTCAAAATAAAACGTTAGAGGATGAGTTCTTAGCGATTACAGGGGGAGTGAAAGCGTAATGTTTAAATTAATTCAAAATGAATTTTTAAAGTTACATGCGAAAAAAGGTATGTACATTTTAATAGGTGTAATTGCAGCATTGGAGATTTTGGGAGTTTTAGCGATGCTAAAATGGGGAGGAGGAAATGAGTTTAAAGGATCATATTTAGATTTTGTAAGTTCAGAGATTGGTTTAATTACCTTATTTGCAACAATTTTTGGAATTACGATTGCGTCTCGTACAATTACTGATGAGTTCCAAAAAGGTACAATTAAGCAGTTATTAATCCGTCCGAGAAAACGAATTACAGTTTTGTTCTCTAAATATATTACAGTGTTACTTACTATATTAT
>NZ_JBFPJH010000541.1:0-1618 GCF_040838255.1 Bacillus sp. C30
GTTGTGAATATTAAAAAAGATATGTTAATTTTTCATTATGAAGAGAAAAAAGGAGTGATTTTTATGAGTGAGATGATACATAAAATGGAGCAACACGTTTCAGTTCGTAAATATAAAGAAGAAACAATTTCAAAAGAGGTAGTAGAAAGAATGGTGCAAGCTGCACAACATGCGGCTTCCTCACATTTTGTACAGGCGTATGCTGTTATATATGTAACAGATCAGGAACTAAAGAGTAAACTAGCTGAATTATCCGGGAATCGTCACGTGAAAGACTGCGCAGCATTCTTTGTTTGTTGTGCAGACTTAAAACGACTTGAAATGGCGTGTGAAAAACATGGCACAGAGATAAAGCATGAAGGAGTGGAAGACTTTATCGTTGCGACGGTAGATGCTTCACTTTTTGCACAAAACTTAGCACTTGCAGCTGAATCTTTAGAATACGGTATTTGTTATATTGGCGGAATTCGTAATAACCCGAAAGAAGTGAGTGAATTGCTTCATTTACCGGATAAAGTATATCCGGTATTCGGAATGACAGTGGGCGTACCAGATGAAGATCATGGAGTTAAGCCACGTTTACCGGTAGCGGCCATTCTTCATGAAAATGGATACGATGAAAAGAAATATGATGAATTATTAAACGAATATGATGAAACGATGAGTGCGTATTACAAAGAAAGATCGTCAAATCAAAAAAACGTAACATGGACGGAATCAATGAGCTCATTTATGTCCAAAGAGAAAAGAATTCATATGAAAGAGTTTTTAAATGAAAAAGGATTAAATAAAAAATAAGTAAAAAGGCAAACCTGGAATGCGGGTTTGTCTTTTTTTTGAGGAGAAATGTCTTTTTTTGCTATCATATACATAGAAATAAAAATTAATAAATTTTTACAAAAGTGATAGAAAATGAGAATGAAGTGCCAATAGTAAGTAAAAGCAGCTGCTAAAGGGGAACTGAGGAAGGAAGATGTTTATGATTTTCGATTCTGAAGAGGATTTAATTATAGCTATGAAAAAACGTGATCAAGATGCTTTGAAAGAAGTGATTGATCAATATGGAAAATTAGTTTTATACATTATTCATAAATCATTAAGTACCCCTATTGAGAAACAATATGTAGATGATTGTTATAACGATGTATTTACTGTCATTTGGTTTAATATCGACCAATTTGATATAGAAAAGGGAAACTTAAAATCTTGGATGATTGGTATTACTAAATTAAAGGCATTGGAATATAAAAAGAAAGTATATAGAGAGAACAAAATGGATAAAGACGTAGAAATAGATAAAGGTATCCATGATAGTTATGAAATAGAACAAGAAGAAGAGATTATGGAAATAGTGCAAGATTTAAATAAAAAGTATCGATATATCTTTTTAAAGAGGTATATTGATAGATATTCCATTGACGATATTGCAAAAGAATTAAAAGTAACAGCGGATTATATATATAATCGAATTTCTCGAGGGAAGAAAAAACTTCAAAAACTGTGGAAGGGGAGTGTGTAATATGGATAAAAGACTATTATCGATGTTAAACGAACTCCAATATTCAGAAGAAGAAATTACATGTTTAGAGAAAGAAGCGAATGAGTCTATAAATATAGA
>NZ_JBFPJH010000574.1:0-16388 GCF_040838255.1 Bacillus sp. C30
GAACTCACATATTATATGAAAAAGGCAATATGAGGAGTGAATTTATTTTGTCAGAATATATTTCTTCACAAGAGGAGTGTGCGCCAGAAAATAGTGTTCATATTGATTGCTTTGGTGCAGTTTCGAATTCAGGAAGTGATAGTTCGTTAGCGATTCAACAAGCGATTAATTATTGTGTAGCGAACCGAATTTCGACGGTAAGAATTACAGGGGTTAATACGTATAAAATATTGAAGCCGATTGTTATTAAATCCAACGTAAGATTAGAGTTAGATCCTACCGTAACGCTGCAAATTGATGGAGATTTTAATGCGTTTGAGTTACAAAGTAATGCTTCTATAACTGGCGGTACTATTCAAGTTATTAATCAAGTATTTCAGTCATCTGTTATTTATGTTTCCGGTTCACAACAAATAGAAGTGCCTAATCAATCTGTCATATCAAATATAAATATAATAAATACCACACCATCATATAAAGGAAAAGCTATACATTTTTATTGTCAAAAAGCGTGGGATTATATTAGTTTCTTTCAAGTTAACTATGTTCAAGTTAAAAATTTTCAAACTGCAATATATTTAAAAACGGAATATATAGACAATATAAATACACCTTGCTGGATTAACGCAAATGTATTTCAATCTATATTTATTGATGGATGTCAGTATGGAATAGAAGTAGATGGGAATAGTGATTTACCAAATGAAAGTTCAGGAAATACGTTTCATGATATTCAAGTGCAATGTAGACAACAAACGAAAAAAGCAATTCGTTGTTCAGGTGCTTATAATACATTCAACTGTATGATTTGGGATACGTACAGGATGAGTAGTGAACAAATAGTAATTGAATTTTCTTCCAATTCCCATCGTAACTACCTTTTTTCAAATTTACTTTCAACAACTATTGTAGATAACGGACAATACAATGTTTGTAAGTCTACTTATGAAGAATCACTTCGGATTCAGTTACCTTTGACGCTGAATAAACCACATTTAATAGGAAATCAAGATGATATTTTAGTAAATGCTCAGCTGAAGTATAGTGTCAAGCAAGTAAGTGGGAAATTACCTTACGGAGGAAATATCGCTAATTGTTTTAATTTAATAGATGAACAAAGTGTGAATTATATTGATGTTCCAGATAGTAATCCAGTTGTTATTGAATTGGACTTTACGAAAAATCCGATCAAAATGTTGAATTGTATTGGGATGTACTTTGGATGGGGAGAGAGCCCAAAGAAAATTAAAATTGAATATGCATTAAGTGCAACTGGGAGTTGGATTATCGCGGCAGATGTTCCATTAAATGTTGGAGATACAGTTATATCGAATATGAAAGCTAATCAGTTATATAAAGTAAGAATTACATTGAGTGGTTACTCTCAAGACCATAAGCGTTTTCGAATTAATCGTATTTTTGCAAGGTCTTCTATGGAAAATGGAAATGCTTGGTTAGCGACAACTGGCGGAAGAATGTTTGGAGATATTGAGCTGGAAGCGAGTCAAGGTGTAATTATGAAGACTGCTAGTGGAGCGAAATGGAAAGTTACTATTAATGAAGTTGGTCAGCTTATTACGACTAAAATAACGTGAGATGATCCTGTCTTTGTATAATTTTGGACGAGTACTAGGCGACGTGATAAAGTGAAACTTTAATCAGTGGGGTTTTGTCCATCCCCCACTGATTATTAGCCCGCATTAATGGGGCTTTTACGGGCAGCCCGAATCCACCTAACTTCCTCGCATTCGCCGAATTTTGAGGTGGGAGCCTTACTACCCGCAAATAGCGGGATAAATTCAATTTAAAAGAGAAATGTGTAGTCTGTGGAATGAAAAAAAGATTGTAATTTGGTCCAAATCAACCAAAATACAATCTTTTTTGTTGTACTGAATTACTGCCACCAAATCCAAGTCCAAAAGTAATTTCGTATATTTCGAGGAGTAATGCGTATGAAACGTTCACCGTCAAAGAAACAATTTAAATTTGGAAGTGTTTCATCTGGATTTTCTGGAATGAAGGTGACGATGTTTTCGTTACTTGTAATGGTTACTGTGATTGGTGGATCGGTAGGAGAGACTTGAAGTTGTAAAGAAACGTTTGCCGTGTTTTTAAATTCATTATTAATAGGTGGACTTATCACTTGTACTGTGAATAACACGATAATTGTTTCGTTTGGTTCCAAATTAGTAGCGACTAGGAAACCGATATTCGGATTCGCTAGTGGAGAGCGTTCCCCATTAATGAAGACCGTACCGTTC
Organism: Bacillus sp. C30; assembly: GCF_040838255.1. Taxonomy (NCBI): domain Bacteria; kingdom Bacillati; phylum Bacillota; class Bacilli; order Caryophanales; family Bacillaceae; genus Bacillus; species Bacillus sp. C30. Next base: position 2,262 of record NZ_JBFPJH010000574.1, read on the forward strand.
ATAAATTGTAAACCTGCTGGAATGGTGTCTTGTAATGAAATATTTGAAAGTGAAATCTCGGAAGTATTCGTAATACGCACTGTATAATCAAAATATTGGTTTAAATAAGCAGAGCTGACGGAAGCATTTTTAAGCACAGTTGCAGTTATAAATTGAACTGGTATGCGAACAATGTTCGAATTAACGATGAAAATAATGATTGGATCCTGTGGTGTCAATTGGAAAGCAGCTGTAACTGTTGCGGAATTGATAATTGAACTGTTTGAAGGAATAGAAGTTACGAGAACTTTAAATGTTATAGTTGTTACTCCATCTGCAGGTAAAGCGCCGATATTAATACCAGTGTCTGGTCGAATATTTGGAACCGGAGTACCGTTAATTGTTACACTGTTTTCTATAAATGTTGTACCAGCTGGAATCATATCTAAAACGGAAGTACTTACTGTAGGAATTGGGGAATGATTAAATACCTCTAATGTGAATGTAATAATATCTCCTATAACGACAATAGATTTATCTGCTGTTTTCTCAATGTTAATCATTGGCTCGATTAGTGTTGTTGTAACAGTATTTGTTTGCTTTGTAATTGTAATAGGTGGTTCATTCGGATCAATGATAACAGTATAGGAAATAGTAGCATCGTTATTGATTGTAGGTTGAAGAGTCGAAGAAGATACTGTTACTTGGAAAGTAATGATAGCAGATTCATTAGGGGCAAGGTTTCCTAATGTAATACCATTTTCGGGATTCGCATTCGGCTGATTGACTCCGTTAATCGTAACACTACCAGTAATGAAAGTTGTATCTACTGGTACGGTGTCTATGGCAAGAAGGTCTTCAATCGTTACATTACCGCTATTAGTAATTGTAATTGTATACGTTAAAGTTTGACTAGGTAATGCATTCGTGGCATTAACAGATTTTATGGCAACGACATTATCATTTTGGACAGTTGTTGTGACAGTATTTGTTGTAGTCGTATTTGTAACAGGTAAGTTATTTGGGTTGACTATATAGTTAAAAGTAGTAATTGCTTTGTTGCTGAGTTCATTTGGTGTTGGAATAGAAGTCACAGTTACTTGGAAGGAAGCGATGGCATCTCCACCTACAATTATAGTACCAATTGGTATGCCGCTTACTGGATTAACTCCCGGAACAGTTTCTCCGTTTACAATGACACTATTTTCTATAAACGTAGTACCTTGAGGAATAATATCTTGAATGATTACATCATCTGCTGAAACATTACCAGTTTGATTTAGTGTAATCGTATACGTTAACGTATCACCGACCGTTGCAAATGCAAGGTCAACAGCTTTATTGCTATTTAAATTCGCGTGATGAATTTCTGTTACGGCAGCTGATGAAATAATAGTTTCGGTAATAGGTGGCCTATCTGGTACCGTGTATTCATATTCAATTGTACTCGTGTTAGAGATTGGATTTGTTTGCGGAATGGAAGTAACCCGGACTTGGAATAGAATAGTTGCTGTCGTATTAGGCGGAATGTTATCAATTGGTATACCGCTAAGTGGATTGTCATTTGGACGAGCGTTGCCATTCACAATAACACTATTCTCTATAAAGCTCGTATTTGCTGGAATGATATCTGTAACAATAATGTTTTCCACTTGTATATTCCCATTATTTATGATGGAAATTGTGTAAGGGATAATAGCTTGTAGGTCAGCATATTGGATAGGCGTTGTTTTTGTAGCAATTACATTAGCAGAAATAACTTCAGTGAAGGTAATATTACTAGTCGATATTTGTTCTTCGCCATTTATTGTATAACGAGAAGTTGATTGATTTTGAATGCGACCGCTAGCTGGAAGAGCTACGACGGTAACAGAAAATGTGACTGGGATAGAAATGTCAGGAGCAATCGTTCCTACAAGTATACCGGCACTTGGATTGGCGTTAAGCTGAGGAATATTATTTACTAAAACACTACCGTCTATAAAGGTTGTTCCATCAGGAATATTGTCTGTAAATACAACAGCAGTAGCATCCGTATTCCCTGTATTCGTTAAAGTTGTTGTATAAGTTAAAATGCCACCAATTGTTACAGAGGTGAAATCAACAGTTTTAAGTGAAACGATATCAGCGTCATTAATTTGGACGAAAGTAGTATTAGAAGTAGTAGATTTTTGAATTGGTGCAAAGTCAGGGTTGAAAATAAAGTCGTAGACGATATTTGCAGTATTAGGTGTTGGATTTACAGCAGGTAAATTCGCAACGGAAACTTGGAATGTTATTGTTGTCGATTGACCTGACGCGATATTAGGAATGGAAAAGCCGATATTCGGATCTGCTGCAGGAAGTACAGTATTGTTAACTATTACACTTCCCGGAATAAATACTGTTCCATCCTCTATAGTATCTGTAAAAAAGATGGAGTTAGTTGTAGTGGATCCGTTATTTTGGATTAATACTGTATATTCAATGATTTCATCAATATTAGCTAATACTTTATTAGCGGATTTTGTAGCGATAAGAATAGCGTCAATAAATTGTATATTTGTAGTATTGGAAGAGGTCGTTTCTGAAATTGGTGGTAAGCTTGGGTCTGGTTGATACTCATAGTGAATGACGGCGATATTATTAATGTTATTTTGAGAAGGTATAGAGACTACATTTACTTGGAACGTAACAATAATCGTATTATTTGGAAGGATAATATCAAGGGTGATTCCGGTAATTGGATTTTCGTTAGGTCTTGGTATGCCATCTACAAGGATGCTATTTGGAACGAATGTGGTGCCAGCTGCAATTGCGTCAATTAGGAGAGTATTTGTAATAGGTACTGTACCAGCGTTTGTAACGGCGACTGTATATGTGATGATTTGACCGATGCGTGTAATGGATCTATTGGCGGATTTAATTGCACTAACATTTGCCGTCCGCACTTCCATGTTTACTGCATTTGATAACGATCTACGCTGAATAATCGGAGAGCTAGGGTCAATTTGGTATTCGTACGAAGTGTCTGAAATATTAATGACTGTATTGCCGGACGGTATATTTGTAAGTTGTACTTGGAATGAAATAGTGACTGTTTCATTTGGTTGTATCGTGCTGAGAGTTACTCCGTTTTCAGGATTCGCGCCAGGCTGAATCACATTATTTATTGATAAGCTATCTTCAATGAATATAGTACCTTCTGGAATGTTATCAATAAACACGGTATTGTTAGCTGGAATGGTTCCTATATTTTGTAGTGTATTTGTGTAGGTAATAATTTGCCCAATTGATACGAAAGTTACATCCGCGCTTTTAACAGAAATAATATTTGCATTTTGAAGTGATGTTGTAACAATGTTAGAATTTGCAGAGCGATTCACCGGTGGAGCTGTAGGAATACTTACATATTGGTAATTTGCAGAAGATTGATTTGCAATTTCGGTTTCAGTAGGTGGATTGTTTGTTTGCACTTGAAATAGTATTGTTTTGGAACTGTTTGCTGGAATCGTTCCACTTGGTATTCCGTTTTCTGGATTTACACCTGGTTGCAGGACACCGTTAATTGTGACACTATCGGGAACGAATGTAGTCCCAGCTGGAATAGAATCTGTAAAAATAATATTTATTGCGTCAACATTGCCGATATTTTTCACTTCAGAAATATAAAGTATAGTTCCGCCAATATCTACAGTTATTGGATTGGACGTTTTTGTAATTGTCAATTGTGCTTGCACAAAATTTGTAATGACAATATTACTTGTAGATGTTTCAGTAATAGGCGGCTGGCTTGGATCTGGTTGAATTGTATATGTTGTATTGGATTGATTTGTAATAGAATCTTGCGAGAATGAATTATTAATAAGAATTTGAAACGAAATAAGGTGAGTAGCGTTTGCTGCAAGGTTAGGCAAAGTAACACCTACGTTTGGATTGGCACCAGGTATAGCTGTTCCGTTAAGTGTAAAACTATTTTCTACGAATGTAGTCCCATTTGGAGTAGAATCTAAAAATGAGAGATTAGTTGCTGAGATATTTCCGTTATTTTCTAGTGTTATCGTGTAGGTCAAAATATCGCTAGTTGTTGCTTGTTGTGCATTGACTGCTTTTAAAGAAATGATAGTCGCATCTGAAATTTGTGTGGATGCTGGATTAGAAGTAATTGTACGAGAGATGATAGGAGAGGTTGGATCGGCGATAAAAGTATAGTCAATACGGGCTGTATTAGAAATTGGATTCACGCTTGGAATGGATTGAACGATAACTTGGAATGTGACGGTGACGATTTCTGACGGCGCGATGGCGTTTAATGGTATCCCTACGTTTGGATCGGCACCTGGAACGGAAACGCTATTAATGGTCACGCTATTAGGAATAAATGCAGTTCCTTCTGGGACCAAATCTGTTAAATTAACTGTATTTGCAGTTGTATTTCCGTTATTTTGAACGACTACTGTGTAAGTGATTGTACCGTTAGTAGATTGTACGAGAGAATCTGTATTTTTAATTACGGATAACGATGCATCAACGACAGCTGTATTAACCGTATTAGATGAGGATGTTGCTGTAACTGGAGGTTGACTCGGATCGACAATATACGTGTAACTTGTAATAGCTTGATTTATAATTGCCCCTTGCGGTGGAATAGAACTTGCAAGAAATTGGAACGTAATAGTAGCAGAATCACCTGGTGCGATAATGCCAACAGGAATACCGAGAGTTGGACTTGCATCTGGAAGTGAAATCCCGTTAAGTGTAACACTATTTGGAACAAATAATGCCCCTTCAGAAATTCCATTAATGAGTAATACAGAATTTGCAGGGAAGTTTCCAGTGTTTGTTAATGTTGCTGTATACGTAATTACATCTCCGATAGATACGATTGTTCGATTTGCTTGTAAAACAGTTGTAACAGTAGCGTTATTAATTTGTGTTGAAGCGCTATTAGAATTTATCGTCCCTGTAACAGGAGGGGCTGCCGGGTCAACAATGAATGCGTATTGAATAGATGCTACGTTTGTAATTGGGTTTGAAGGTGGAGTAGATGTAACTATGACTTGGAAAGTAACAGTTAAGGAACTACCCGCGCTAATAGTTCCGATATTAACTCCGTTATTTGGATTTGCACCTGGAATGGTACTTCCATTTACAGCAAAACTATTTTCAACAAAGGTCGTTCCTACTGGAATCAGGTCTGAGAAGTTTAGATTCGTAGCGTTTGTATTGCCGCTATTTTGAATCAAAACTGTATAAGTGATCGTGTCTCCGATATTTGCAAAAGCTGTATTAGCAGTTTTTACAGCTGAAAGTATCGCTGAATTAATAGAAGTAACGAAGACGTTCGTTTCCACATTGCCAGGCTGGGCTTGTAATGAATTGCCTACGTTATATTGGAAGTTAACAAATCCTAAGTTTTGGAGTTCAGGTGTGAACGTTGTTGGATTGCTTACAATTTGAACTTGGAACATAATTGTTACGATTTGATTTGGAGTTATCGTATTTATGCCAACACCGCTAATAATAGAAGCGGATGGTAATGGAGTGCCATCAACAACAACTGATCCAGCAACAAATTGTGTCCATGTTGGTAAAGGATCTGAAAAAATAACGTTGTTAGCAGGAATATTTCCTGTGTTCGTAATAGTAGTTGTATACGTAATCGTATCACCGATCGTTGCAAAAGCTTTATCTCCTATTTTAATAGTGTTTAAAATAGCACTTTCAATTTTTATTGTAACGCTGTTAGAAGTAATATTTTTTGAAACTGGAGGATTTGCTGGATTAACGATATGTTGGAAGCTAACGCTAGCTTGGTTGGAAATTGGATTTATAGGCGGAATTTCATTGGCATTAATATGAAATGCTACGATGACAGATTGGTTTGGCGCGATATCACCAATTGGAACACCTGTAATTATATTTGCATTTGGGATGCTAATTCCGTTAAGTGTAAAACTATTCGGTTCAAAGGAAGTTCCGGCTGGAATAAGGTCGGTAAAAATAACATTCGTTGCACTAACATTTCCGCTATTTGTAATTGTAACGGAGTAGACGATATCCTGCCCGATATCTACCGTTTCCGCATTTGAATTTTTTTGTGCAGTAAGGATAGCGCTATTAATTTGGGTTGTCGTTGTATTCGATTGATTGGAAGTTGTAATAGGTGACTGGCTAGGATCAACGACATAATGATATGTGGTAGAAGCAAAATTAGAAATTGGATTAAGTGTTGGAAGTGTAGTAACAGTTGCTTGGAATGTAACGATTGCCGTATTACCCCCATTAATTGAACCTATGTTTACACCAGTAGACAAATCAGCGTTTGGAATGGTTTGCCCATTAACTGTGAAACTGTTTGGAATGAAACTTAAATTGCTATCAAGAATATCGATAATAGTTACATCAGTTGCAGCCACATTCCCTGTATTAGGAAGGTTAAGTGTAAATGTTATTGTATTACCAACATCCGCAAAAGTAAGATTTGCTGTTTTTGTACTAATAATATTTGCGTTGTTTATTTGAAGAAGTGTAGTGTTGGAGCTAGCTGTATTCGATACCGGCGGATTACCTGGATCAACAGTAAACTCATATGTCGTTGATGCTGTATTCGGTGCTGGATTAATAGGTGGAATGCTGTTCACTGTAACTTGAAAGACGATACTATATATTTCATTTGGTGGAAGTGCTGCAAGTAATACACCTGTATTTGGATCCGCATTAGGTTGTAAAATGCCATCGACAGTTAATGTGTTAGGAATAAATGTGAGTCCACTTGGTAATACATCTGTGAATACAATATTAGTTGCATCCGTATTGCCTACATTGGCAATAGAAGTAGTGTAAAAAGCAGTTTGCCCGACATCTGCAAAGGATAGACTTTCATTTTTCGTCATAGATAATATAGCTTCTCTAATTTGTGTTGAAACAGGATTACTAATTGAAGTTTCTGCATCAGGCGGTGAGACTAATTGGTACGATGTCGATGAGAAATTTACAATTGGATTTTCAGTTGGTAATGAGGTCACGTTTACTTGGAAGGAAACATTTACTGTAGACCCAGCTGTTATAGGCCCAATATTTACACCGTTCGTTGGATTCGCACCACTTTGAGGAATTCCATTGATAGAAAATGTGTTTGCAATAAAAGTAGTTCCGCTCGGCACGGTATCTGTATTAATTGTAGTAAACGTTGTGTTTGAAGTAACATTTCTTGAAACAATTGGTGCATTTGGATCAGCGATAAATGTGTAAGAAGCAGTCGCGGAATTGGCAATAGGATTTTGGGCTGGTGTAGAAGTAGCGGTAACTTGAAATGCAATAGATATTGAGCTGTTAGGAGCAATTGATCCAATCGTTATACCTGTATTAGGATTAAGACCAATTTGTGTGATGCCATCTATTGTAACGCTATCAGTAATAAACGTTGTACCATCTGGAATAAGGTCAGTGAAAGTAATGTTAGTTGCATTTGTATTACCACTATTCTTTAAAATGGTCGTATAGGTAATGGCATCACCTAGTGTTACAAGCGTTTGATCGACTGATTTTACCATCGTTATCATGGCATCTAGTACAGGATTTGTAACGATATTCGTTGAAATAGAAGTTGTAATAGGAGCTCCGCTTGGATCAACAGTATAAGAATATAAAATTGTGTCATTATCCATAATCGAGCTTGAAGGGGGAATAGAAATAACATTTACTTGGAAAGTAACAGTTACTGTTTCACCGGGTGCGATATTTGGTAAATTTACTCCAAGTGCTGGTTGCGCACCAGGTTGCTGAACTCCATTTACTGTAACTGAATTTGGTATGAATGTAGTGCTAGCTGGAATAGCGCTTGTGAATGTTATATTCGTTGCTGCTGTATTCCCTGTATTTGTAATAGTAGTGGTATACGTAATCGTATCTCCAACTGAAACTATAGATTTATCAGCACTTTTTTGGGTTGTTAAAATTGCACTATTAATAGTTGTCGAAACAGAATTGGATGTTGTACTTCGTGAAACGAGTGGTAAATTAGGTCCTGTCATAAATCGATAATTAATAGAAGCACCGTTTACAACCGGTGAGTTTGGTCCCCCAGGCCCAATTGTGAAAATTGGATTTGGAATACTAACTACTTGCACGCGGAAGGTGACGTTTATAAAATCTCCTGCAATAATATCTCCAATTGGTATCCCATTCGCTGGATTTACTCCAGGTAATAAAACCCCACCTACTCGAACGCTATCTTCTATAAATACTGTATTATTTGGAATCGGATCTGTAAAAATGATATTAGTAGCAGTCGTGTTCCCTATATTTTCTAATAAAACAGTATACGTTAAAAATGAATTTCCAGGTGCTACGTCAGAAAAGATACGATCCACACTTTTCGTTGCTTGAATGATTGCTTCATTTATTTGAACTAAGACCGGATTACTAGTAGCCGTTTCTGTAACAGGCGGCTCGGTAGGGTCAATAATGATAGAGTATGTTGTACTAGATTGGTTCATCGTAGGGTTTGAAGCTGGTATTGAACCGACAATAGCTTGGAAGCTGATGGTTGTCGTTCCTCCAACTGGAATTGGGTCTAGAGGAACCCCGTTATCTGGCCTAAATCCGAGTTGTGGGGTGGTATTAATTTGTACGCTATCAGGAACGAATGAAAGTTCAGGTGGTAATATATCGATAAAAACAGGTGTGTTTGCAGTTGTATTTCCGTTATTAGTGAGAGTAGTTGTATACGTAATTGTATCGCCAACAGCAGCAAATGCACTGCTCGCAGTTTTTGTTGCGATAACGGAAGCAGTATTTACTTGTGTAAAAGTTTTATTGGATTTAACTGTTCGTGAAACAGGTGGTTCATTAATATCTACAATAAAACTATATTGAACCGATGATTTATTAGGGATTGGATTAGGATTTGGAATCGTTGTAATGTTTACTTGAAAGCTGAGTATAACTGATGCATTTGAATTTATGTTACCGATATTGATACCATTTTGTGGATTTGCATTAGGAATGGTTGTTCCATTTACTGTAAAACTATTTGGAATAAACGTTGTACCATCTGGAATTAAATCTGTAAAAATAACATTGTTTGCGGTAGTGTTACCGGAATTAGTAATGGTAGAAGTGAAAGTAAGTGTATCTCCAATAGTAGCGAATGTTGAATTGACAGTTTTATTTATAGATAGAGTAGCATCAATAATTGGAGTAACCGTTGTGTTTGTAATTGTACTACCAACAGCAGGTGATTGGTTTGGATTCACTGTATATTCATAATTTACAAGGGCGTTATTTGTTAATGTGCCACTAGGCGGTATCGCTAAAATTTGTGCTTGAAAAGCAATAAATACAGTATTACCTGGTGGAATATCTGCTAAGTGAATACCAAGTGATGGATCTAATCCTGGTTGTGGAACATTATTGATAGTTACGGAGTTTTGGATAAATGAAGCTCCTGCGCCAAGCCCATCCGTTAAAACATTTGCACTAGCAGGGATATTTCCAGTGTTTGTAACTGCAATCGTATAGGTAACGATATCTCCAATTGCAGCTGTCGGTGTATTCACTGATTTAGTAGCGACGATCGTAGCGTTATTAATTTGAGTTGTTATTACGTTACTTAACGCATTGGCGGATGCTGGAGGTAAGTTAGGATTTACGACATATTGGTATGCTGTATTACTTTGATTAGGGTTCGGATTCGGGATGGAATTTACTTGTACTTGGAACGAAATTATCGTATTTGCATTCGGATTTATTGGATCAATTGCTATCCCATTCGCTGGATTTACATTAGGCAGTATATTCCCATTTACTGTTACACTATTAGGAATAAACGATGTCCCGTTTGGAATTACATCTGTAAAAGTCACGTTTGATGCAAGAGTGTTCCCACTATTCGTTAAAGTAGTCGTGTACGTAATAATATCATTTACGTTAGCGAACTGTTTATCTGCAGATTTTGCAGCGGTAATCGTAGCGTTATTAATTGTTGTTTGTACCGTGTTAGAAGCCACCATCTGCATTACAGCTGGTTTGGATGGATCGTACGTATATTGGAATGTTGTGCCTGATTGATTTGTAATCGGATTTACAGCAGGGATATTTGGTACAAAAACCTGGAATGAAACGGTACGTGATGAATTCGCCCCGATCGTACCGATCAAAATACCGTTAGCAGGATTTGCATTTGCTATAGGGACATTGTTAATCGTTACAGTATTAGGAATGAACAGGGTACCCGCTGGAATGATATCTGTAAACGTTACATTAGAAGCAGGGATATTCCCGTTATTTGTTAAAATAGTCGCATATAATATGACATCACCAACATCAGCGAAATTTGTGCTCGTTAGTTTTGTAGCAACAATATTAGCAGTATTAATTTGTGTAGTTACTATATTGCTAGCAGCGTTTCTAACAACAGCAGGTAAACTAGGATCAGCGATAAAGCTATATTGAAGTGAAGCGCTATTTTGAATTGGATTTGGTGAAGGTAGCCCATTTGCACTTATTTGAAAAACAATCGTTGTAAAACCACCAGCAGGAATGGAGCCGACTTGAAGGCCGGTACTTGGGTCTGCACCTAGCTGTAAAGCGCCACCTATAAAAATACTATTTGGTACGATAGTGGTGCCGGGAGGGATTATATCGGTAACAATAACATTGTTTGCTGTAGTATTGCCAAGGTTAGCTAAGGAAATTGTATATGTGATTGGTTGCCCAACATCAGCAATAGTTAAATCTACTTGTTTGACAATAATTACATTTGCTAAATTAATTTGTGTACTTACAGTGTTACTTAAAGATGTTTCTATAATTGGTGGATCGCCAGGATTTAGAATAAAGCTATACTGTGTACTAGATGAATTTATTGTTGGATTTTGTGCTGGTAAAGAGGTGACAGTTACTTGATAAGAGACGGTAAGTGAGCCGTTAGCAGGAATGGAAGGTAAGGGAACACCTATATTTGGATCTGCGTTATTTTGGAGCACACCATTAATAAGGAAAGTGTTTGGGATAAAGGTAGTACCGTCTGGATTCGTATCTACGAAAGTAGGACTATCAGCAGAAACACTTCCTGCATTCGTTAAAATAACGGTATAAGTTAATATATCCCCTACGGTAGCGAACGCTCGATCCACTGTTTTGGCTGAAATGACATTTGCATCGTTTACTTGAGTAAATGTAGTGGTTGAAGTAGTGTTCTTACTTACAGGTGAAGCGTTTGGATCAACAATAAAGTTATAGGAAATGGAGGCACTATTCGAAATAGGATTTGGGTTTGGAATACTAGTTATTAATACCTGGAATGAAGCTGTAATTGTAGTATTAGCATTGATGCTACCAATATTGATGCTAGCTGGTGTTGCGCCCGGCTGAGTAACACCGTTAACTATAACACTGTTCGGTACGAAGGAAGTACCATTTACAATTGAATCGGATAGTAATACATTGTTCGCCGCAACATTTCCATCGTTTGTAAGAGCAAAGGTGTAAGTGTTAATACATCTCCAACTTCCGCAAATGTTTTATCCACAGATTTTATAGCATGTAGATTTGCTAGTCTAATTGTTGAGGCAACAGAATTAGAATTTGCTGTTTTTGAAGTTGGCGGCAGGCTTGGGTTTACAGTGTAAATATAAGAGGCGAAAGTATTATTAATGATAGGATTTTGGGAGGTAATGTTGATGACTGTTACTTGGAACGATAAGGTGAAAGTAGCTCCGCCAGGAATTGTACCGATAGGTAAGGCAATAAGAGAAGTTGCATTTTGCAAAACGCCGTTTAGCGTTACAGTACCTGGAGTCAATATCGTTCCATTTGGAAGTGGATCTGTTAGCTGTACGTTCGTTGCAGCAGTATTTCCACTGTTTGTAATAAGGACTGTATAACTGATTGTATCTCCAATTGTAGCAAATTGTTTATTTGTCGATTTTGTTAATGTTAAATTCGTATTGTTAATTTGAGTGGTAACGACGTTAGAAGCGATGTTTTTCGTAACGGGTGATTGACTAGGGGTGACAGTATACTGATAAGAAGCGCTTGATCCATTAGATACGATATTTGCTGGAGGTATTGTGTTTACTACTACTTGAAATGAAACGTTTTTTGTCGTACCAGTTGGGATGGAGCCTATGTTCACACCATTAGCGGGATTCGCACCAACCTGTGTCGTGCCATCTATTGTTAAACTGTTTAGGACAAAAGTTGTTCCTGTAGGAATGGCATCTGTAAAAATAACATTGTTCGCATTCGTATTACCTGTACCCGTAAAGGCAACAGTGTAAGTCAGTGTATCTCCAATATCCGCATAGTTTTTATCCACCGTTTTTGCCATAGTTACCGTAGCATTATTCACTTGAGTAGAGACGGTATTAGTCGTATTAGTACCACTTACTGCAGGCTGATTTGGTACAGGAATGTATTGATATGTTGTTGTACCACTATTTAATATTGGATTTGTTTGGGGGATAGAAGGAACGAATACTTGAAATGAAATGGTAGTAGTAGAATTTGCAGCAATAGTCCCAACGGATATACCATTAGCAGGATTTGCTCCGGCTTGAATAACGCCGTTAACAGTTACACTACCTGGAATAAAAGTAGTCCCGTTTGGAATGGGATCCGTATATATAACATTTGTAGCAGCGATATTTCCTGCATTAGCTAAGGAAATACTATAAGTTAACGTATCACTAATATCGGCAAAAAGTTTGTTAACTGATTTAGTTCCATTAATAGTTGCAAGGTTAATTTGTGTGCCGGCAGCATTACTCGTTGCAAGACCGTTAAAAGTTGTTCCCCCAGCAATTGGTGTGTATTGAAACGTAATGTTAGCGGTGTTAGAGATAGGGTTTTGACTTGGAAGAGAAACGACAGTTGCTTGGAAGGTCACTGTACGAGAAGCGTTGTTATTAATTGTTCCAAGAGAAATACCAGCCGCAGGATTTGCGTTTGTTTGTGGTACATTATCTATCGTTACGCTGCCAGGTATAAAGGAAGTACCGTTAGGGAGAATGTCTGTAAAAGTAACGTTATTTGCAGGAAGAAGACCGGTGTTAGGGACAGTAACTGTATAGGTTAGAATATCGCCAATTGTAGCAACACTTTTATTTACGCTTTTTGTTGCTTGTATATTAGGTGAATTAATATCAATTTGTAAACCAACTGTATTTAGCATATATGCGTCATCGTTCGTTGTTAAACGGATTGCGGAGGAGACCTGGGAATTTGTTAAATAAGGAGAAATATCAATAGAAGTAATGTCCCAACCTTGCTGACCGGCGGAGATATTTGTAGCTGTAGAGGCACTCTGGTTCCTCGTGCCAAATGTTCCAGTTGTATCTAAATTTCCAGCAGCATTATTAATTTGGGAACCGAAGAAATTATTTACAGCATTATTTGGCCCAGATAATGCATTTAATGAACTGAAATTTGGTCCAAATAAAGCTTGATCCCCAGTTAAATCAGCATCCCCTTCAGTAGAACTTATTAATAATCTCCCGCTTACAGGTCCCCCGGCAGGTGTTAAAAACCCTGAGACAGATACATCTGCACTACCGGTTTCTACAGAAACACGGTTACCAGCTACGTAAATTGTTAAATTTCTTGCGGGTAAGGAACCGTTTTGATAAGCGACAATAAGCGTCCATCCAGCAGAGTTGATTGCTCCATTAGAAGCGTCTAAAGGATCTACAAGTCCAGGAACAGAACCTGTTGTATAAGATCCAGATCCAGCAGCTTGAACGAGTGACGTTACATCTGCTGAAGGTGTATAAAATCCAAATGTGACAGATCCAGAAACGAAAGTTTGATTTGAAGCTGTAACAGCCGAAGGGGGAATTGAGTATGTTGACACAGGTGTTGTAAAAGAAACGGGGTTTCCTAATACGCTCGTAATGTTTTGATCCCGAGATAAATAGTTTCCACCCCAAACGAGTTCTGCGTAAAGAATAGTACTGCCAGCAGGGATATTCAAAATAGCAGTAGAACTATTTTGTGTATAGTTTAACGTTGTACCCGCAGGAAAAGTAGTTACTTGTAAAGCGGTATTCGTAGTTACGAATGCACCAATTGCACCGATTGTACCAGCACAGTTTAGATTGCTAATTTTACTTAGAACCTGTCTAAAATCTAGGGTATAATCTATGTAAAAAGGATGATTCCTAT
>NZ_JBFPJH010000542.1:0-1617 GCF_040838255.1 Bacillus sp. C30
TGAGGTCACCATATCCACAGCAAATTTGAATGTAAACTTTTAGATATTAGTTTACTTTCAAATACCCTTAAACATTGACTTATTATCAAATCCCCTGATATCCTTAAAATACACAACAAAAGTTTACATTCAAAACATTATAAATAAAGAGGTCATAAATCCATGAATAAAAAGCCACATCTTATTGATGTTCAACCCATCCGTAGCAAAGAACAGATCGAAGATATGAAATGGGCTCTCAAACGCCACTGTTCAGAAAGAGACTATATTCTCTTTCTAATTGGAATCAATACAGGATTACGTGTCAGCGATCTACTCCAAATTGAAACACAAATCATAGTAAAGTTAAAACAGAAAAAAAGAAAAGAATTTAAAATCAAAGAAGGAAAAACGAAGAAAGAACGCATGATTAATCTTACTTCTATTTTTGATGAAGTCTATTCGTATGCCCAAACCCTAGAAAATACCTGGTTATTCCCTTCCCGAAAAGGAGCTCAGCCCATTAGTAAGATCCAAGCTTATCGACAATTGCAAAAAGCCGGAGATTTTGCCAGTGTAGAATCTATTGGAACCCACACTATGCGAAAAACCTTCGGCTATTGGTTCTATAGACAAACAAAAGACGTAGCCATGTTACAAGAAATTCTTAATCACAGCACACCCCAAATCACATTAACTTACATTGGAATCAATAAAGAAGAAAAAGACAATATACTAGATACATTCCATATTTAAACTACACAACATCCTTCTTCTCCCCCAAAATTTTCTATACAAGACAGGACAAACGTACAAACAAAATTTAGTCTGTATTGAATACTATAGCTATAAATAAAGGGGGGAATATAAGTGGATCAAAACAAATGTAATGAACGTATTTATTGTGACCCTGAATATATCATTAAAGACACATATGTAGAAAAAGAAGTAACATATGTTCATCCTGTTATTCATATTAACAGAGAACATATACAATATGTTCCGCGTCATGTTTATGAGGAAAAAACGATACATGAAGTTATAGATCCTGGATATCCAGATTGTTGTGATACTAACAAAAAAGAAAAAGAATCTTGTACTTGCTGTAGAAAAAAAAGAAATTGTTGGAGTTGGTTTTAATTTCTTTGATTTAACTACATGCTTCTACCTACGCAATTTCACTATACAATAACAAAATACCACTCAACTATTGCATAATGAAAAAAACTTTAATTTCTATAAACAAAAACCCTTTTTATACATTTTGGTATAAAGAACCTAAATCAAGCATAAGAAAAGGTATACAACTTATTATGTTGTATACCTCTTTTGAGCTGTTTACACTCTAACAGCTTAACTAGTACACACCAACCTTCTTACTAGTTAAACCCATTCAGGTATAAAAGATCACTTAAAAAAGTGATCTTTTGTATTTTATATTTTTTAAGTTTAAAAATAACTAAATATCATTTATTTTATATAAAAAGATTATGTGTCAGTAAATAAAACCTCAAAAAAACTGATATATCAACAAAAATAGATGAAAAAACACAAAAAAACACAACATGTCTCCATGCAACATTTGTCAATAGAAATAGCAAGGTATCCAACAAATGTTGCAATATATATGTATACCAT
>NZ_JBFPJH010000543.1:0-1613 GCF_040838255.1 Bacillus sp. C30
ATGTAAAGTAGTATAGCATGTAAAAAAAATCGAAGCAAGAAATTTATCGAAAAAAGTCGAAAAAGTGATGAGATACCTCATCACTTTTTCAATTCTTTATCAATCGCCTTCTTCATACTATCGAAATCAGGGTTTGCAAGATTCCCATTTATATATACTGAAGGAGCACCTTGAACTTTTAATTTTTGAGCACGATCTGAATCTTTACGTACTTTGTCTTTCATTTCTTTACTGTGTAAATCTTTTTTAAACTGTTCTACATTAATTTTCGGAAGCTTTTCTTTCACAATATTAAGAAGTAATTCTTCTGTAATCCATTCTTCCGTATCTTTCTTTTGATTTTGATAAATCTCATCATAGAAAATCCAGAATGAATCTTGATCTTGTTTATAAATTGCTTCACCGGCAGCTGCACCTAAATCAGAGTCTTTTCCGATAAACGGGAAGTTAATAAAATATAACTGCACTTTACCTTTATCAATATACTCTTCTTTTAATCGTGGTAATACTGTTACATCCCAAGTACGACAAGCTGGACATTTAAAGTCTCCAAATTCAACTACCTTAACTGGAGCATCATCTTTCCCTAAAGATTGTTGCGTAGAATAAGCAAACATCTCATTCCCTTTATCTTTCTTGTCATTTATGATGCTATACACAATCGTCCCGATTACAATCAATACTGCGATAGAAAAAACTATACCAAGAGCCATGAGTTTGTTTGATGATTTCATATACATTCCTCTTTAATTTCATATTCTGTATACATCATTGTACACAATACACATAATATCAATACTTACATAGGTCACGCAATGAACACGCTCACATAAATTACAAAAATACAACGTTTGTGACAATATTGTGTCGCCTTTTGTCACAAATTATTAAAAAAAGAAGCTCCTATGTAGGAACTTCTTTTAACTTACTGCTTTTTCACGGGCATTTTTTAACATGGATTGCTCTGTTTTTATATCATGGCGAATTACTAATTTCTCACTAACTGCTTGCACATATTCATCATGATTTATATACCCTTCTTTCTCCATTAGCCTTAAAACTACATTCCGTCTCTCAACTGCTTTATCATAATTTTGTGCAGGTGAGTAATAAGCCGGTGCTTTTACTATAGCAGCCATCATTGCACTTTCAGCCAGTGTTAATTGATCCACTTTTTTACCGAAGTAAAGGTTTGCTGCTTTTTCAATCCCCCATGCGCCTTCTCCGTAGTAAATATTACTTACATACAATTTTAATATCTCATCCTTTGTGAATGTACGTTCAATCTTTTTCGTATAAAAAATTTCTTTCCACTTACGGGAAAATGTACGTTCATTAGATAAGAAAGCATTTTTAGATAACTGCTGTGTAATTGTGCTTCCTCCTTGCACAACACCACCAGCTTTTATATTTTCAATAGACGCCCTGATAATCGCTATATAGTCTAAACCGTTATGATGATAAAACCTTTTATCTTCCGTCGCAATAAATGCGTGTGTTAATGATTCTGGCACCTCTAACTTAGCGGGTACATGTAATTTACTAATATCACTTCGCTCAATCATTACATTTCCAACGAATAATAATGCAAAACTTAACAATAATAATAATAT
>NZ_JBFPJH010000544.1:0-1587 GCF_040838255.1 Bacillus sp. C30
TAATTATTTAACATAAAAAGCTTTAGGACTTTGCAGAGCTTTTTCTACCTCTTCTTGTGTCAGAATAGGGTTAGGAATTGCTGGTACTATAGGAAGCATTAAATCATTTTCTTCGTTACTATGATCTGCTTCATCAGTGACAACAATATTAGCTTGAAAATCCGTTATTTCACCATTCTGAACAATCGGTACATACGAAGTGCACCCAGTGCTTTCTCCATCTGCTAATCTATTTCCTCAGGCAAAAAATAAACCAATCCATTCGTTAACTCCTTGAGTATATGGGAGTAAATCTTTTAAAGTATCTGGATTAAAACAGTCAATTTTATCTGCGGAATACTCTTCATTGGTATAGGCAAACCAATAGTCTTGAGCTCCTATAAACATTTGAGCAAGTCTATCATTACTACTATTAGCATTTGGGGAAACAAATATATTTAAGCCTACATAATATGCCATTTACTTATCTCCTTAAAATAGATTCGCAGTAAACTATTTAGAGAGAGTAGATATGGCTTGTACACTTTTTGTAACGATATTTGCTGAGTTTTTGTATAATATAATTATGTGAAGTTAACATAACTTATTGTATCAATAATATATATTTGCGTAGAATATCCATTTTAAGGTTTTGAAGTACCCCCTAAATGAAAATTTTATTTCGCTAAAGTTAGTTACTTAGTGAAGTCTGCTCATTTTTTTCGTATTAGGGAAGAAGGTACTTTTTAACTTGATGGGTATGGGGTAGTACCCCTTGTAGCAAAACCGGAGTGGAAATGATGAGTATAAATAGTTTTGTGAGATTGATAAAGGACGAATTATTAAAAGAGGTAAGCATAAGAAGTGAGGATGAATTCGAGCCTATAGTAGTTAAAGATATTCCTAGACTTTGGAAGTGTTTAGGGACAGGTAATTATGCCGCAGTATTTATGCACAAAGAATACAAAGATTGGGTAGTGAAAGTTTACGCGCGAGAAGGAGAAGGAATTGAAAAAGAGTCAGAAGTATACCGAAGAATCGGAAATCATCCTTCTTATTCGAATCTTATATATAAAGGAGAAAATTTCATAGTATTGAAACGTTTAAAAGAAATTACCTTATATGATGCTATTCATAAGGGGATTAAAATTCCTAAGCAGGTAATCCTTGATATTAATGAAGCTATAGAGTATGCAAGGGAGCAAGGATTAACTCCTTGTGATATTCACGGAAAAAATGTGATGATGGAAAATGGAAGGGGATATGTAGTCGATGTATCTGATTTCTTAAAAACAAAAGAAGATAGTAAGTGGAGAGACTTAGAAAAGGCATATTTCACCTTTTACTTGCCTTTCATTTATAAATTGCCTTTCCCTGTTAAAATACCGTATTTCATGTTAAACATTGTTCGACGTTCATATAGAAAATATAAGAAGCTTACAAAGAAATTCAAATTGTAAAAGGACCACATACTTATCTTTAGGTTAGATAAGTGAACCACTAGTAAACAAAAGGACCGTACATTTTAGATATGTCTAATATGTACGGTCTTAATTTTATAACTTCATGAAGTAATTTATTTATAAAATGATTGTAACATTTGTATAT
>NZ_JBFPJH010000545.1:0-1571 GCF_040838255.1 Bacillus sp. C30
AGGTAAATGGAAGTATGTTTGTGGAATATGCAAATATACATTTATTTCGTTTTCAAGTTAATGGGATAGAAAGAGGGAGAAAACTGTATAAAACGGAATGAATAAGAATTGAAAATATTGTACAAGGGAAGAGGCATGCATATAATTAAAATAAAGATTAAATTTCTGAATCTTCAATAATGGTGGTGATAACATGTTCACTGAAGAGCGTAGAGAGAAAATTTTAGAGTTACTTAAGAAAGATGGAAGAGTAATCGCAAAGGATCTTGCGGAAAGTTTTGATATGTCTATTGATTCTATAAGAAGAGATTTGTCTATTATGGAGAAGGATGGTTTATTAAAAAGAACGCACGGAGGTGCAGTTGAACTTACGCGAGTGAGAAACTTAGCTGCCGAACCATCGAAACGTTATCGTGATAGTTCAATAGATGAAGATGCGATTGCGAAAGTTGCTGTATCCTACATACAAGAAGGAGATTCCGTTTTTATTGGCGGGGCTTCCATTCATTATGCCATGTTAAAGTATTTACCTGAAACATCATTTACAGTTATTACGAATGCTTTAGAAATTGCTAGTAAGTTACGGGAATATAAGAACATTGATACGTACTTAATTGGTGGAAAAGTGAAACCATCAGGAAATATGACAGATACACTGGCCTCTGAATTGATAAGTAGATTCTCTATTGATCTTTATTTCTCTACAGGTGGCGGTATTTCATTGATTGGTATAAGTACTGCGACACCGGAAGTTGCTTATTTTGGAAAAACAGTAAGTAAAATTGCTAGAAGAAATATTTGTTTAGCTCCTCATAATAAACTTGGAATAGACTGCTTTATAAAAGGAGAGTCACTAATAGAAATTGACCTTATTATAACAGATGAAGGGGCTAGTAAAGAAACGATTCAACAATTTGAGAAACAAGGTAAAGAAATTGTAATAGCGTCAATAGACCTCATTTAAAAGGAGTTTGAAATGATTATAAAAGGACAAGAGTTTCATATAAATGGATTAACTTATACAGTTCGTTCTGCAGTTCAAACGGATGCTGGGCAGTTATCGGAAATTAGAGTTCAGATCGATGGCGAAACTGAAAATATGGATAGAGAAGCTGGAGAGGGATTTATAGATAAGATAAGTTTTCAAAAAATAATAAAATCAGATAGTGAAGAGATGAAAAATCTCTTTTTAGTTGCAGAAGTGCACAATCAAATCGTTGGATTTTCAAGATGCGAAGGATCAAAGTTGAAGAGATTAGCCCATAAAGTAGAATTTGGTGTTTGTATTTTAAGAGAGTTTTGGGGATATGGAATGGGTAAGAGTCTATTGCAACAATCTATTCAGTGGGCTGATGAAAATGAAGTGAAAAAGATATCATTGCAAGTGTTAGAGAAAAATGAAAAAGCCATCCAACTTTATAAAAAATTAGGTTTGGAGGTAGAAGGTATTCTAAAAAATGATAAAAAACTGTCGGATGGTAAGTATTATAATACGGTAGTAATGGGAAGGTTTACTGATACTTTTCATAAAAGAGGTGAAGAAGTATGTTTTACAGAAGGAAATACTATGT
>NZ_JBFPJH010000057.1:0-16306 GCF_040838255.1 Bacillus sp. C30
ATTTAGTTCATTTTTTATCATATTAACCTGTGTCTACTTTTTAGTCTAACATCAGTCATATCACGTCCAGTATACATATTCCCACCTCCATCATATGTAGTTTGAATGAGTGATAAGAGATATATACGTGAATTTTTAAAAAGAAAATTAGGGATAACTTCTAAGTGAATTGGTTACATTATTGATTGTGGAGGTGAGAAAGATGAGTAAAAAACAACAAGGTTATAATAAGGCAACTTCTGGTGCTAGCATTCAAAGTACAAATGCTAGCTATGGTACAGAGTTTGCAACTGAAACGAATGTACAAGCAGTAAAACAAGCGAACGCACAATCAGAGGCACAGAAAGCACAAGCTTCTGCTGCTCAAAGTGCAAATGCTAGTTATGGTACAGAGTTTGCAACTGAAACAGATGTGCATGCAGTGAAAAAACAAAATGCACAATCAGCTGCAAAACAATCACAATCTTCTAGTTCAAACGAGTAATGAAAGAAAAACACTTCTCCAATTCGAGAGAAGTGTTTTCTTTGTGTGCGTGTCACTGTAATGAAAATAAAGGGAACGACATAACTTCTAATAAGTCAACAAATATAGTCAAAGGAGAAAGAAGTTCACGATTAGAAAATATGTAATAGGAATTATAACTGGCGAATGAATCAAAAAGGGGGTAAGTGATGAACGATTTTGATAAGTTGGTAGGAGAGCAGTTGGAAACGATGGATGAGCTTTTAAAGTTACAATCACATTTAGAGAAGTATCAGCAAATTGAAATGAGTGGAAGGGATACGTGCGATAAAAAAGAATTGCATTTTATCCGTCAAGAAATATATAGAACAGAAATAGCATTAAAACTTTTGCATGAAAAATTTGAACAGCAAACGAATAATGTGATTCAATCTTTTGAAACCGAAAAAATAATTTCAAATTAAGGGTGAGATATGTTGTTGATTTTAGGTGAAAAGTCCTTTCTTAAACAGAGGTGAGGGGGCTTTTCTTTTTGTTATATCTTCGTTTAATCTTCTAAAATACGTATTGCTAATTCATAGGAAATGTTCCTTCGTTAAAAGGGTTAGTAATGTGGTATTCAATAATACAAACTTCATTATATTCCTCATGAAAACAAGTGTCCTATCGCTTTAGTTTTAAAATTTTGACAAAAAAGTTATAATAGAAAAAAAGTGAATGCAGTTCAAGGGGTAGTTAAGACAACTTAAGAAAAGCATTTGCGGTTGAAAGAAGGGAGCATATATGGGATTTCCCAAAGAAGGAGAAAAGGTACAAATACATAGTTATAAACATAATGGCTTCATTCATAGAATGTGGGAAGAGACAACAATTTTAAAAGGGACGCAGAGCCTTGTGATCGGAGCAAATGATCGTACAGTAGTTACGGAATCAGATGGTCGAACATGGGTTACTCGCGAACCTGCGATTTGTTACTTCCATGCTAATTATTGGTTTAATGTAATTGGAATGCTGAGAGAAGAAGGAGTATATTATTATTGTAATTTAAGTTCTCCTTTTGCATATGACTCTGAAGCATTAAAGTATATTGATTACGACTTAGACATTAAAGTGTATCCAGATATGACATATACACTTTTGGATGAAGATGAGTATGAAAAGCATAGTCAAATCATGCAGTATCCACCTGTTATTGATACAATTTTAAAACGAAATGTAGCACATTTAACACAGTGGATTCATCAAAGAAAAGGTCCATTCGCACCGGATTTCGTAGATATGTGGTACGAAAGATATTTAATGTACAGAAATTAAAACAAACCTGCAGGGAATTTCCCGGCAGGTTTGTCCTATTAGAGGGGGGATTATGTGCAAGGTATAAAAAGATATTTACAATTTGTTAAACCATATCGATGGCTTATTGCTATTACAATTATTATTGGTCTTGTGAAGTTCGGTATCCCGCTTATTATGCCATGGTTATTAAAGTATATTATTGATGATGTTATTCAAGGCACGGGATCGCTTCAAGAAAAAACGTCTCAATTAATAACCGCAATTGGGATTGCTTTTTTTATTTTTGCAGTAGTAAGACCGCCGATAGAATATTATCGTCAATATTTCGCGCAGCGCATTGCCAATACAATACTATACGATTTACGAAAATACATTTTTGGGCACTTGCAAAAATTGAGCTTACGTTATTATTCGAACACAAAAACAGGGGAGCTTATTTCACGTGTAATCCATGATGTAGAACAAACGAAGGACTTTGTAATTACTGGTCTTATGAATGTCTGGTTAGATACTGCAACAATTGTTATTGCCATTATCGTTATGTTTTCTATGAATATAAAATTAACCTTTGTTGCTTTATTAATCTTACCTATTTATGTAGTTGCAGTGAAATATTTTTTCGGGCGCCTTCGAAAATTGACGAAAGAGCGCTCGCAAGCGTTAGCAACTATGCAAGGGTATTTACATGAACGTATTCAAGGGATGCAAGTGACACGTAGTTTTGCATTAGAAGAGTATGAAAGAGGACAGTTTGAAAAGAGAAACAATGAATTTTTAACGAAAGCACTAACTCATACGAGTTGGACGGCGAGAACGTTTTCGGTAGTGAATACGTTAACGGATTTAGGGCCGTTACTTGTTATTGGTTTTGCGGCATATGAGGTAATTCAAGGGTCGTTAACACTGGGTACGATGGTTGCTTTTGTTGGATATATGGATAGTTTATATAGTCCGCTTCGTCGCCTTGTTAATTCATCTACAACATTAACACAGTCTTTCGCTTCGATGGATCGAGTGTTTGAATTGTTGGATGAAAAATACGATATTGTTAATGTGCCAAATGCGGTGCAAGCGAAAAGGCTAGATGGGGAAGTTATATTTGATAATGTTTCTTTTCGTTATAATGCGGATGAAAAAGAAATATTGCATAATCTGTCATTAACTATGCGCCCGGGAGAGAAGGTTGCGCTTGTAGGGGCAAGTGGAGGAGGAAAGTCATCTCTTGCTAGTTTAATTCCGCGTTTTTACGATGTTTCTGAAGGTGCAGTTTATATAGACGGGATAGATGTAAGAAAGTATAATATGAGAAATTTACGTAGTCATATTGGAATTGTGCTACAAGATAATTTATTATTTAGCGATACAATCGGGGCTAATATTTTATATGGCAATCCGAAAGCTACAGAGGCGGAAGTGATTTCAGCTGCCAAAGCTGCACAAATTCATAATTTTATTACAGAGTTGCCAGAGGGCTATGATACTGTCGTTGGGGAACGTGGTGTGAAATTATCTGGTGGACAAAGACAGCGTGTAGCAATCGCACGGGTTTTTCTAAAGAATCCGTCTTTACTTATATTAGATGAAGCAACTTCCGCTTTAGATTTAGAAAATGAACGATATATTCAAGAGGCACTGCAAACGTTAGCTGCAGATCGGACAACAATTATTATTGCACATCGATTAGCGACGATTACGCATGTTGATACAATTATTTATGTTGAAGATGGTGAAATAAAAGAAAAGGGTTCTCATGAAGAGTTAATGAAAAAGAGGGGGTTTTATTACAATCTATATCAACTTCAGCATATAACAGAAACAGCTCCTTTAGCGTAAAAGGAGCTGTTTTTTTATTCGTCTTCTTTTTTATCTTCGATTTGGAGTTCGCTTTCTGGTTTATGGTATGTGTAGAAGCTATCCACAAGTAAATCTAAATGCTCTACTTCCTCACTGTAGTTAATAATTGAAGAAATAAGAGGGAAGAGGTGTAACCATATTTTATATGCTTCCTCATCGTCTTTATTTTGATAATCCATAAAGATATCAATCAATTCTTGTTTACCGGTTTCAACTTCATCAAGCATCTCAACGGATTGTTGTTTCTTTGCTTTACCAATAAATTTTAATAACACTTGTTCGTGATAATGCGTTAATGAATCAAGTTCGTTTTGAATAGATTCCTGAAACTCTTCTGGCATATAGCGCAGTTCATTTTCGGTGCGATGTAATGATTTTAACGTGCTTAAAGCGCGGCTTGTTGTCGCTAACATTTGTCTGAATAAAACGAGCTTACGAATTTTCGCGAATTGTATTTTTTTCGTATAGCTTCTTTCTTCTTTATACAGCAAATAGTAATGATTTAGTTTAATCATTTTTTCTTTCATGCGATCAATATCGGTTTTTAGCGTTGTAAAATCAGAAGCTTGCCTACTGTTCATACGAATCCATTTAACAATTTCCTCTGTATTATCAACGATGCGATGGTAAAGTTTTGTTTCATATTTTGGCGGCATAAATACTAAATTTACAAGCGAAGCCGCAATAATTCCAATCATAATCGTCGCGAATCGAAGTAAGGCAAAATTAAAGAAATCTTCGCCTTGATACTCCATAATGGCGATAACTGTTACTAAAGCGAGTGATATTGTTTTTTCTAAGCGTAATTGTAAAGTAAGAGCAATTACTAATATACACGTTAATCCAATAATAAAAGGATTATGTCCAAAAGCAGTAGCAAATACGATAGCGAATACAGCACCAATTACGTTTGCTTGAATTTGCTCAAGAGCAGTTAAATACGAGCGGTATACAGACGGTTGAACAGCAAAGATAGCTGAGATTCCCGCAAATACAGGACTCGGTAATTGAAGTAAAATACAAGCAAATAAAGCTAATGTAATGGCAATACCCGTTTTTAAAATGCGAGCACCAAGTTTCATACCCTTATTGATATCCTTTCTCTTGTCATAATGAATGTACAACATGATACTATACATTCATTACAATATGTTAGCAAGTGATATTTTAGTGACGTTAAAAAGTTTAATAAATAAATTACAATCAATTTATAATTTCTCCAAATTCTCTTTAAACATCTATTCTTTAATAAAAAAACCTGCTGAATTTCAGCAGGTTTCAAATTGTTATTCTAGATTACTATGCGATGCTCGCTTCGTCAATTTTTTTATGAAAATAAATATTGTACATGTCATTCAGTTGAAATAGATGGATCCGCCTGTTCTTTTTTCGGGATAATTTCATAGAAGTGAAGCTGGATATCATCTAATAATGGCGTTAACAAAGCGACTTCTTCATATTGTTCGTGCTCATTTAATACACGAATGTAGTCTAATAATAATTCATTCACATCTTGCAAACCATTTTTACTAATTGGCTGCAATGTTACATTTGCACCTTTAGCAATTCTTCTTTTTAAAGCGTGTTCTGTTAAACCTAAGTTTGGCTCATGATGTAAATAAACAACACCACCAGTCATGCCGGCACAAATCCATGGACCAGGATCTCCTAAAACAAGAGCGCGACCATTTGTCATATATTCAAAAGCAAATCCTTTTATATTAGAATATACTCCGATATTTCCTTGTTCTTTTTCGCGGAGTGGTTTTGTAATTCTGCCTCCAATTATCATATCTGCTCCAGAAAGGCGAATGCCAGCACGAGCATCAGCGTTACCTTGCACGTATAATGCACCTTTTTGAGCGCCGTATCCAAATCCTTTTCCGACAGAACCGTTATAATATGTTCCATCTGTTCCTTTTGCTTTCGTTATATAAATGCCACCGCCAAATGAAGTTTTTCCAATTCCATCTTGCGCGCCACCATTTACGTGTATAAATAAGTTCTCGCTATTGTACGCGCCTAATCCGTTTCCGGGAACAGATCCGTTTGTATACTTTAATGTAAGTGGTTCAAGATGAGTGTTTTCATATAATTTGCTACGAATACGATAACAGGATTCTAGACCGCCCATTACGCGTTGCTCTACGCCGACGCTTACTAATTCTTTTGACTGGAGAGAATTTGTTGTTTCAAATTGTTTTTCTTGTACAGATGCCGTTATTTTCACAGATGAATCTTCTATCGTTTGTATTAAATTACGTAAGTCTAATAAGTCCTTGCCTCGAGTTTGTTCTAATAAATCCGATTGTCCGATAATATCTTGTAAGTTTGTGTAACCGAGCTGCCCTGTTAAACGTTTCAATTCTGTACCGAAAGTAGTGAATAGGCTTAATAGCCCTGTAACTGCGCTTTCTAATTCACGTGGAACGAAACGGCGCAGTCCATGTTCTTTCGCTTGAGCTTCAGATTCAATTTGTGTTGCAATTCCGACGTGGCACGTATCAAGATGACAACCACGGCAAGTTGTACAGCCAATTGCAATCATTGATAATGTGCCAAATCCGATCCGGTTTGCTCCGAGGAGCATGATTTTTAAGGCGTCATTTACACTTCGAATACCGCCATCTGCCCAAATCTCTACTTTATGTCTCATATTTGCTTCTAGTAACGCATTGTGAGCAGCTTTAACACCAATCTCTACAGGAAGACCAACATGTTGCAATGCGTGAATACGCGCAGCACCTGTTCCGCCATCAAATCCACTAATGTTAATAAAGTCAGCGCCAGCTTTTGCGATACCGACAGCAATTGTTCCGATGTTAGGAACGACAGGAACTTTTACAGCTACTTTTGCAAAATGATTAGCCGTTTTAATTTCTGTAATCATTTGAGCCAAGTCTTCAATTGAATAAATATCATGGTTGTTAGAAGGTGAAATTAAATCCGAACCAATTGTAGCATTACGTGCTTCCGCAATTTTGGCAGTCACTTTTGAACCAGGCAAATGTCCACCTTCACCAGGCTTTGCTCCTTGACCTATTTTAATTTCAATTAAATTTGATGAATTTAGTAGTTCAGCGTTTACTCCAAATCGGCCAGATGCAACTTGTTGTCCGCGTGTATGTGGGTACTTACCAATCATATCTTTAATTTCGCCGCCTTCACCGTTCAAACTAATCATATTTAGCTGATCGGCAGCTTCTGCATATGCACGAAAGGCGATTTCATTTTGAGAACCGAATGACATGGAACTAATAATAAACGGTAAATCATGATTTTGAATGCTAATAGACACTTCTTCAGCTGGAACGACATGCTTTGTTTGTTTCGTTTGAACAAGGTGTCTGATTGCAATCGGATTATTGTCTTCTAATTCACTTAACTTGTCGCGGTAATCATCATAAGAATTTCCTTTTGCAACATCTCCAATTGCTTTCCAAATCCGCGGGAATATATGAAATGATTTTCGCATTCTAATTTTAGGGTTGTTATAATTATCTGCCCGCGATTTTGCATCTTTAGCAAGCGATTCAAGTGAAAAAGCTAAATCATTTGAACCGAAGAAATTCGTAATTTGTAATATATTTGCGATTTCCTCATGTAATCCAATGGAGGAGAAGAGGCGACCGTAACCGCGTAATTCATGAATTCCAATCGTTGAAATTACTTTCTCTAGTCCTTTATTAAGTGCGGTATACAAATTAGTAATTGGTACTTTTGTTTCATCATTTACCGTTGCGAACAATAAATATGGATTAATACCATCTGCCCCTAATCCGTATAGCGTGACGATATCGTGTAAGGAGCGAAGGGCACCGGAACGTATAACGAGAGAGCATTTCCGGCGTAATTTATTTTCAGTTAATGCTTGATGTACTTTAGCAGTAACTAAATGTGGGTCAATCCATAACAGTTCATTTTGATGAGATTTAGCGTCATCTAATAATAGTAGGGAAGCACCATTTTTAACGGCTGCTATCGCTTCGGAACTAATTCGATTTAATGCGATTTGTAGAGTTTCTGATGGACTAAATGTAACAGAAATTGTAGAGACAGAGCTATGAGTAATGAATAGCTGTATAAGTTGTTCGTACGTAATCGTGTGTAAGTCTGCCGCGATAGATTGAGCTAAATTCCCTTCTAAAATAATGGGTGAAAGCATCTCGATTACAAATGGTTGTTTAGAGTTATCTAATAAACCCGGAAGCTCTCCGAGTACAGTACGTGTGGAGAAGTGTTCAACTTCGCGATCGCGATCGATTGCTGGATTTGTAACAACGGCTACACTTTCCTTAATGAAATCAGCAATATTTCGTCTATCTGTATCAAGTGCGGCAAGTGGTGAGTCATGCCCAAGTGACCGAATTGGTTCGACGCCTTTTGTCGCCATTTGTTCAAGGAGCTGAATATGTTCTCGATCCCAGCCGAAAGC
Organism: Bacillus sp. C30; assembly: GCF_040838255.1. Classification (NCBI taxonomy): domain Bacteria; kingdom Bacillati; phylum Bacillota; class Bacilli; order Caryophanales; family Bacillaceae; genus Bacillus; species Bacillus sp. C30. The sequence continues at coordinate 8,049 of NZ_JBFPJH010000057.1, forward strand.
GACGTATTGATTCGTTTCAACTTGAACCGAATCACATAATCCCTCAGTTTCTTTCGTTTCAGGGATAGATAAGTTTACATGATAATTGGTAACATCGATTCGTTTCTTAAAACGGTTATATACTTCAATTTGATAATTGTCGTATTCATAGAGAACCAGCTCATCTTGTTGATTCCATTTTAAGCCAACTTTTTCTCCAGGAGCGAGTGGTTTCGGCTCTGCTACATATTCAGTTGGTGATACAACGCCAGGTTCAGAAGAGAAAATATAGGAGCTCTCTGTCTCTACTTTCCAAACTGGGCGTAATCCAAGGGAATCGACACTGAAAACAGCTTCATCTTTATAACGTGAAATAATACCAGCTGGACCTTGTGCAAAATGCCCCCAAGCCTCACGTATATAAGTGTATAAGTTTTGTAAGTTTGTTTCGTAAAGTTTTATTTCATTAATAATTGGTGGAAATAATATATCCATTGCTTCAAATAAACTGTAGTTATACTGAACGAGAAGGGTTTCTAAGGTGCGGTTTAAATCTTGGGAATCACTGCCCCCGGCAGTAAGTGGTACATTAATCATTTCAGCTTGATCGCGTAATTTTGCAATCGTGTTAATTTCGCCATTATGTCCGAGAATGCTAAATGGTTGTACACGAAAAAAATTAGATAACGTATTAGTAGAATAGCGATTATGTCCTAGTGTCATAGTTGAAGCGATAAGTGGGTGTTGTAAATCATTGTAATAAGCAACGAGTGTATCGCCAGCACCGAGAACTTTATATACAACATGTTCATGACTTAATGAGGCAACATGAATTGCTTCATTTTCTTCGATTTTTATTGTTACAGAAAATAATGTTTGTTCAATATTTTTAACTTCACTTTCGGCGATAAGGGCAATTTGCCAAAATAAAGGTTCTTCTTGTTTACCAAGAGGACCGAGTGCATCTGAGTTTATTACATCATCATTTTCGAGAACAATTGTAAAGCTTTCATTGTTTAGTTGCGTACGAATGTAATCTTTTAACTCAGCAATGTTTTCTTTTTTGTTTAGAAAAAAATGTCCAACGATAAAGTGGGGATGATCCACAATCGTTGGATTATATCCGCTACTTTTCAGTTTTTCATTCCAAAGTGCTTTTGGCATGTCGATATGAATTCCGATACCATCTCCTTCGCCATTAATGAAACCAGCTCTATGATTCATTTTGACTAGCGATTGTATACAAAGATCGATGTTTTCTTTTGTAGGAATTCTTCGTTTTTCCATAACGGAAACGATTCCACACGCATCGTGTTCTGCATTTTTATAATTCCGAAATAAAGACGGTGTCCATTTATTTTTTTTGTTGAGCATCCGTCAATCCCCCCTCTGGAAAAAGATTTTTGAATAATCTTACTATTTAAGGCGTGAACTGCCTTGTATACATGGATAGTAAGGATATAAAAGAATATAAAACAGATAATTATGAATAATTATACTATTAATGAGGGATTTATGAAATAGAAAAAAGGAAAAAAGAAAGATGGGCTTTCTTTTTTCCTTTTGTAATGAAGAGATTATTTATTGTTCGCTAGGGTAGAAAATGCTCTGCCAACAGCTTCAATTGTATATTCAATATCTTCTTTTGTATGTTCTGTCGTTAAGAACCATGCTTCATATTTAGAAGGTGCTAAATTAATACCTTCTTGAAGCATCAGCTTGAAGAATCTACCGAACATTTCACCATCTGTATTTTTGGCTGCATCGTAATCTTCAATTGTATTTGTTGTGAAGTATACAGTTAATGCACCTTTTAGACGGTTTACTGTAATATCGATGTTATGTTTTGTAGCTTGATCTAAAATTCCTTTTTCAAGCATTGCGCCAAGTGCATCTAATTTCTCGTATACGCCTTCTTGTTGAAGTACTTCTAGACAGGCAATCCCTGATGCCATAGAAGCAGGGTTCCCAGCCATTGTACCAGCTTGGTATGCAGGGCCGAGCGGTGCAACTTGTTCCATAATTTCTTTTTTACCACCGTAAGCACCAATTGGAAGTCCGCCGCCGATAACTTTACCAAGTGCTGTTAAATCTGGGGTTACGCCAAGTAAGTCTTGAGCGCCGCCATACATAAAGCGGAAAGCAGTAATAACTTCATCATAAATTACTAGTGCACCAGCTTCGTGAACAAGTTCGTTAACTTTTTCAAGGAAGCCAGGTTTTGGCTCAACAATACCGAAGTTTCCAACGATTGGCTCTACAAGGATAGCTGCTACTTCATGTCCCCATTTATCTAACGCTTCTTTTAAAGTTTCTACATTATTAAATGGAACAGTAATAACTTCTTGAGCGATACTTTGTGGCACACCCGCTGAATCAGGAATTCCAAGAGTAGAAGGACCCGAGCCAGCTGCTACAAGTACTAAATCGGAATGACCGTGGTAACAACCAGCGAATTTCATAATTTTTGTGCGGCCAGTGTAAGCACGAGCAACACGAATGGTTGTCATAACGGATTCTGTACCAGAGTTCACGAAGCGGACTTTATCTAAAGCGGGCATTGCTTCTTTTAACATTTTTGCGAATTTTACTTCTAATGCTGTTGGAGTACCGTATAGTACGCCGTTTTCAGCCGCTGTTTTAATTGCTTCTGTCACGTGTGGGTGAGCATGTCCAGTAATAATAGGACCATACGCTGCTAAATAATCGATATATTTATTTCCATCTACATCCCAGAAATAAGCACCTTTTCCGCGTTCCATTGCAACAGGAGAACCGCCTCCAACTGCTTTAAAAGAACGGGAAGGACTATTAACACCACCAACGATATGTTCTAAAGCTTCTTTATGTAACGCTTCTGATTTTGTGAAATTCACTACAATTCATCTCCTTACAAAAATCTATGTATTATTCTAACATGTTTTTTGAAAAGACGTATTGTTTGTGATAGAAGGAGCAGTTGGGTAAACTATTCGTTGTGACATTTAGGAAGGGGGTCCGATTATGAAATCGGTAATTGAGGTACAAGGGTTACGTAAAGAGTTTACAGCTTATTCAAGTCGTCCGGGATTAAAGGGTGCATTTCGCGATTTATTAAATCGTAATTATAAAATAGTACCAGCAGTAAATGATGTTTCTTTTACTGTAAAGCAAGGTGAAATGGTTGGTTATATTGGTGAGAATGGTGCTGGTAAATCAACGACGATTAAAATGCTTACAGGGATTTTGACTCCGACATCAGGACAAATTACAGTGAATGGAATGAATCCACACAAACAGAGAGAAGAATTTGTAAGAACAATCGGTGTTGTGTTTGGTCAGCGTTCCCAGCTTTGGTGGGATATTGCTGTACAAGAATCATTTCGTTTATTGAAGAAAGTGTACGGTGTATCAGACGCTCAGTATAAGGAACATATGGAACATGTTATTGAAACGTTAGATATCGGTCCTTTGTTAGATAAACCGGTACGGAAATTATCTCTTGGTCAAAGAATGCGTTGTGAATTGGCAGCGGCGTTAATTCATAATCCGCCGTTATTATTTTTAGATGAGCCAACAATTGGACTAGATGTTCTTGTGAAATTGAAAATACGAGAATTCTTAAAAGAGATGAATGAACGTTATAAAACAACAATTTTATTAACGACACATGATATTACTGATATTGAAGCTTTATGTGAACGCGTCATCATGCTTGATGAAGGAAATATTATGTATGACGGATCTTTAGATAATCTTCGTACGCAGTGGGGAGTAGAGAAGGAAATACATTTTCAGTTTGTTGCCCCAGTTTCATACCAGGAGTTATCAATGGTTATGCCAGATAGCCATGTTGTTTGGTTAAAAGCGAAAGAAGAAAACGCATGGGTTGCAAAAATACCGAATGAAGAAGTTATCATTTCTATGTTGATTTCTAAAGTAGTACAAGCCTTTCAAATTAAAGATTTGAAAATTAACGAAGTGTCTACAGAGGAAATTATTCGTAACATTTATGAAGAAGGTATTATGCATGGGTAAGTATATTGAAATGATTCGGATTCGCTTTTTAATGATGCTTGCTTATCGTACAAATTATTACAGCGGGATTTTAATTTATACGATTAACATTGGTGCGTATTATTTTTTATGGCAAGCAATTTATAGCGGGAAAGAGAATATTGAAAGTTTATCTATTTCGCAAATGACTACGTATATTGCGATCGCATGGATGGCACGCGCTTTTTATTTCAATAATATAGATAGAGAAATTGCGATGGAAATTCAAGAAGGACGTGTGGCGGTAGAGCTAATTCGTCCATATAACTATTTAGGTATGAAAGTTATGCAAGGGCTTGGAGAAGGGATATTTCGTTTTGCTTTCTTTTCAATTCCGGGTATGGTTATTGTTACGTTATTATTTTCATTACAAATTACAACAAATTTTCAAACGTGGTTATATTTCTTCTTATCTTTAATATTTAGTTTTATCATTAATACACAAATAAATTTAATGACAGGAATGCTTACATTCTTCTTATTTAATAATAGTGGAATTATGTATGCGAAACGTGTTGTTATCGATTTATTTTCTGGTTTATTATTACCGATTAGTTTTTATCCGTTATGGGCCCAAAAAGCAATGGTGTTTTTACCGTTTCAAGCAATTAGTTATATTCCGAGTATGATTTTCTCTGAAGGTATACAAGGAAATAAGTTATATGAAGCTTTATTATTTCAAGTGATTTGGGCAATTATACTTATTATTCCAATTGTACTGATGTGGAAAACGGCGAGAAAACGTCTAATCGTACAAGGGGGATGACGAGATGATATATATAAAATTATTTTTGCAATATGCAAGTCAATATATAAAAACAAAATTGGAGTATCGTGGCGATTTTATCGTCGGATTACTTTCAGATTTATCACTACAAGCTGTTAATTTAATCTTCATTCTCGTTGTGTTTGGGCATACCCAAGCACTAAAAGGGTGGAGCCGAGAAGAAGTGATCTTTATTTATGGGTTCTTTTTAGTACCGTTTGCCATTTTTTCAGCTTTCTTTAATATATGGGACTTTAATGATCGTTACATTATTAAAGGAGAAATGGACCGTATATTAACGAGACCGATTCATAGTTTATTTCAAATTATATTAGAAAGAATGGAACTTGAATCTTTAATTGGAGCTATTACGGGGATTATTGTGATGGGTTATGCAGCAATGGAGCTGCAATTATCTTTTTACTGGTATGATTTCTTCTTATTCCTACTCATGGTAGGGGGAGGGGCACTTGTGTACGGCGGGATATTTGTTACGCTTGCAAGTTTTGGCTTTTGGTCGGATGCGAAAAGTTCCATTATGCCGCTTATGTATAACATAGGGAATTATGGACGCTACCCTGTTGATATTTATAACCGTGTTATTCGCTTTGTTTTAACGTTTGTTTTACCGTTTGCATTTGTTGGGGTATATCCAGCAGCATACTTTTTAAGAAAAACAGAGTGGAATAGCTATGCTTTCGCAACTCCAATTGTTGGTGTTATCTGTTTTACTATTGCAATTACCCTCTGGAATCAAGGGGTTAAACGATATCGTGGTGCAGGAAATTAATTATAGAAGCTTGTTCGTTTCTAAGGGATAAATCAGCTACAGTCCTCATACATATAAAACGAGGTGGAGGACATGTTATGGGGATTTATTCTATTAATTGCAGCAATCGCTATTTTGAGAAGTGTCCAATTATTATGGAGTTCATATTCAAATTCCAATCGTTTCTTTTCGCTGTACAATTTAGCTACGTTGTTTTTGATTTATACAACGGTACTGATTGCGTTTGGATTAAGTTATGTTGTGCTAGAGGAAATGGGTTTTGCAGTTTTGAAAGAAGATGGGGATAGGTTAAGTGCTCATTCCTTTCAGCTCGTTGAAATATGTTTATATTTTAGCGCGGTTACTTTATTGTCCGTTGGATATGGTGATATAGCTCCGATTGGAATCGGAAGATGGATTGCAATTGGAGAAGCGCTAATTGGATATACATTACCGTTTGCCTTTGTGATGAGATCTGTAATAGACAATGAAAAATAAGGTCGCATTTGATATAGTAAAAGAAAAGAGAAGGAGTGATAACAATGATTACAGTAGGAGAAATGGCACCAGAATTTACATTAGAAGGAAGTAACGGAGAACAAATTCGCTTAGCTGACTTTCGCGGTAAAAATGTAGTCCTATATTTTTATCCGAAAGATATGACTCCGGGATGTACAACTGAAGCATGTGATTTTCGTGATGCATATGGATTATTTCAAGAGAAGGATACGGTTATACTTGGTGTAAGTCCAGATTCAGCAAATAGACATATGAAATTCATTGAGAAGCATGAGCTTCCATTTGTACTTTTAGTAGACGAAGATCATAAAGTAGCAGAATTGTACGATGTTTGGAAGCTGAAAAAGAACTTCGGAAAAGAGTACATGGGAATTGAGCGTTCTACATTCCTTATTAATAAAGACGGTGAGCTTGTAAATGAGTGGCGTAAAGTGAAAGTGAAAGGGCATATTGAGGATGTTCTTTCTTATATAAAATAAATCTATATTAATGAGGAGAAAAAATACATATGTAAGGCATGCGTCTATACATATTTTCTTGCGATACATAAAGTGAAAGTGTAGGGCATACCTCCTCAGATGATAGTATTCCAAGTGCGATTATGTCGCACTTTTTTCTATGTAAATGTATAGGGAATGGGGGAAGATACATAAGAATAAGGCTATATACGAAAATAAACCACATACTTATAGTAGAAATATTGACGATTTATAAGAAAAAGAGTACACTCTTTATAAGAATTATAAAATAATAATCCGTATAGAATCGGGGTGCATGACGGTGGTCAAAGAAGAATTAAAAGAAGCGCTAGAAATGCTGAAAAATACGGGTGTACGCATTACTCCACAGCGTCATGCTATTTTAGAGTACCTTGTGGAATCTATGACGCACCCAACAGCGGATGACATTTATAAAGCATTAGAAGGTAAGTTTCCAAATATGAGTGTTGCAACTGTCTATAATAACTTACGTGTGTTTAAAGAAGTTGGACTTGTAAAGGAATTAACTTATGGGGATGCTTCAAGTAGATTTGATTATGTTACAAGTCAACATTATCATGTGATTTGCGAAAAATGTGGTAAGATTGTTGATTTTCCTTATGGAGGATTGGAACAGCTTGAAGAGGAAGCTGCAAAAACGACAGGCTTCGTTATTAATAGTCATCGCTTAGAAATTTATGGCGTTTGTCCAGAGTGTCATAAGGCGTAATATATAATAAAGAAAGAGGCTGACGGCTATACGTCGACCTCTTTCTTTATTATATATGGGAATCGTGTTAGACTCATGAGGATTTAAAATGTTAAGTGAAGAATCAAATTTAATAAGAACAAATACAAGAGGTGATTTCTTAGTTAAGAAATCACCTTTTTAATGAGATGAAACTTCTTTAGTTTTGTAAGCTCCATATACCTATGATTTATAACTCTTCTTATTATATTTCTCATCAAATTCTTTTCCTTCTAGATTTCGATCAAGTGTTAAAGGTTGATTGCAATGCATACATGCGTCGACACGACCGAGCATTTTTGTTGGTTTATCGCAGCTTGGACAAATAATTTGTATCGTTTTTGTAGATAACATACCAATCCAAAAGTAAACAACAGTGCTAGCGATGACAGCTAAAAAACCAACCATCATAAAGGTTGTCATAATAATGATGTTTTCGCGAAAAAAGACACCTAAGTATGCAATGAAGAGGCCGATAAATACTAAACTCAATGCAAAGGTTCGGATTTTATTAATTTTGTTCGAATATTTAATACCCATTCCCACCACACTCCTATAGGAATAATATAACACACAATTTAGAATATTTTACGAAAACGAAGGTGATGATTAAATTTATCACTTATTAAAGAACAGTAGTGCTTTCTTTTAAGATGAAATACAGAAAGAGATTAGGTGGAAGGAGCATGTCTATAAAAGAGGAGTAGTAATTTTTTTCTATAGTTAATTTAGTTTTTTAACGGGATGTGAAATTTTTTTAGAAAAAGTATTGACCCTATATATACTGCGTGATATATTAATAAACGTCGCTGATGCGGAAACGCAGTAAACGACAAAAAAGAAATTTAAAAAACTTAGTTGACATCGAAAAACGAAGATGTTAACATAAGGAAGTCGCAATTGAGTGGCGAAGTAGTTCTTTGAAAACTGAACGAAACAAACAACGTGAACGTCAATTTTTAT
>NZ_JBFPJH010000546.1:0-1560 GCF_040838255.1 Bacillus sp. C30
ATAATAAAGGACGTACATATTATTTTGTCAATTGGAGAGGAGCTTAAAAATGTATTCTACTTTAGAACAATTAACAAAGCACCCTGTATTTTATCATTTTGCAGAAATTTCAAAGATTCCTAGAGGATCAGGTAATGAAAAAGAAATTAGTGATTACTTAGTGAGTTTCGCAAAGGAACGTAATTTAGAAGTTATTCAAGACGAAGCGTTAAATGTCATTATAAAAAAAGAAGCTACTTCTGGTTATGAGAATGTTCCAGCTATTATCATTCAGGGGCACTCTGATATGGTGTGTGAAAAAAACAAGCGACAGTTCATGATTTTGAGAAAGATCCAATTGAATTAAGGATTATTGGAGATATGTTATATGCAAACGAAACTACTTTAGGTGCTGATAATGGTATTGCCGTTGCATATGCATTAGCATTATTGGATTCAACAGACATCCCGCATCCAGCTTTAGAAGTTGTTATTACAACTGAAGAAGAAACGACAATGGGCGGTGCATTCGCTGTTGATTTAAATCATTTTGACGGAAAAATATTTATTAATATTGATTCTGAAGAAGATCATAAATTACTAGTGAGTAGCGCAGGTGGTGCGAAAGCAGTTGAAACGATTTCAGTGATTTGGGATGAAGCGTCAGTAGATATGGACACATACCGACTATATGTTGGGGGACTTAAAGGTGGACATTCTGGTTTGGAAATTGATAAACAACGCGGTAATGCGAATAAAGTATTAGGACGAGTTTTACGTGATTTATCACTTCACATTCAGTTTAATATGAGTGAAGTTCATGGCGGCTTAAAAACAAATGCAATTCCGCGTGAAAGTGTAGCTACAATTTTATTACGTGCAGAAGATGTACAGCAAGTAGAAGAAAAACTAAAATCATGGACACGTATGTTACAAGAAGAGCTACGTGCTGTTGATCCGGATGTTCATGTTTCACTTACAAAAGTAGAAGAAAAGGCGGGAAAAGTCTTTTCTAAAGAAACACAAAAACAGCTTATTTCTTCATTATTCTTAATTCCAAATGGTATACAAAGTATGAGCATGGATATTAAAGGTCTTGTAGAAAGCTCAACTAATTTAGGAGTTATTCAAACACTGCAAGATGAGATTAAATTACGAAGCGAAGTGAGAAGTTCTGTAAGTAGCTTAAAACAACATATTGTAGATGAAATTAAGTATATTGCGGAATTAGTAGGGGCAACATTTGAAAAAGAATACGCTACCTTAACCTAATTAAAGTAGCTTGTATTTTACTATGTTTAAATCGTCATCTATGTGTATCTCATCGAATATAGAGCGGACGGCACTAGACTTCGTTTCCTCATCTAATAATGTCCATGTATCACCTATATTTCTTATTGCAGACCTTATCATTCCCTCATCGATACTTGATTGGTTGCTTTCTATATCTTTCTTGGTTTTTTCTATGAGTCTATTTAATTCTTCAGATCGTTCTTTATAATCTCTTTTTTCTATATCTCCGTCAATTGAGGTGGTACAGTAAAACTGGAACACAGTATAGAGATAAATTATTCTATATAA
>NZ_JBFPJH010000547.1:0-1559 GCF_040838255.1 Bacillus sp. C30
GTATAGTCATTAATTATGTGAAAATCTTGTGAATGGTGTGAGTTAATAAAATTAAACATACATTAGATACAGTCTCATCTAATGCGCACCAGAGTCATCCCCACACGTACTAATCAATAGATTGGGCACCTTATAAACCATGATTTCTACTGCAAAAAAAATGCCCATTAATAGCTGATTTTTTCATAATCCATTGCCTGGTAGCAATCTTCTTTTTATAGTTTCCGTCTTTTAATATTTCACAGAAACTATTTGATTATCAGGTTTAATAGAAAAAAACGAGTAAAACTGTATGAAATAGCTTTACTCGTTTTTGCTATTATGACAAACTGTACTTTACCTATTATCTTATTTTTATCATTCAACCATTGAATAGCCTCTGCCATGTATCGTTTGAATATATCTATCTTTCTTCTCGCACTTTAACTTTTTTCTTACATACCCAATATATAAGTCTACTACATTTGGATTGACTACTACGTTATATCCCCAAACCTGGTTCAAAAGCATTTCACGGCTCAATATTGTATTTTTATTCTTAATTAAAAATACAAGTAAATCGTACTCGCGCTTAGTAAGCGAGAGATTTTTACCACCTTTTTTCACAATATGGCTAGATGCATCAACAAAGAGATCTTTAAACTGAAAAAAGTTTGTCTCATTTTGCTGGATACAGTCACTTCTCCTTAAAATAGCTTGAACCCTTGCTACTAATTCTTCTTTCACAAATGGTTTTCTAATATAATCATCTGCTCCTGCTTGTAGCCCTGCTATGCAATCCTTGCTAGAAGTATTGTCGGTCACAATAATTATCGGTGTCGTTTTAACAAGTCGTATTTGTCTACAAATTTCTGGCCCCGATATACTTAATGAATCCCAATCCAATATGATAATATCCCAATCTTGTTCATATACTATATTTAAACCTTGGTTTTCATTGTGAAGTTTTAAAATGAAATAGCCCTCTTGCGTTAGACCGCTTACGATTTTCTTTGCAAAAGACCGTTCATTCTTAATTACTAACACCTGCTTCACCGATGGTTCACCTCTACTTCAATATAACTTAGTTGGATAAAAAGTTATCCCCAAAAAATAATTTAAGATTTATAGATATTAAATCCCTAAAAAAAGCCATTATAACAGCTTATTAGGAGAACTCTATATAATCTTACAATAGATATGGATGAAAACACAAAATATATGAAGATTTAAATACATATTATTTAATCATTAAGAGCAACTATATTATCTAGCTGCTTATTATCAATAACTATTCCCTCAGTTTCTGTTTCAAGGGTACCGTCCTCAACTTAAGCATTTTATAAAACCACAAAACAAAAAAACTGTATTCTTTCTATTATTTTAAATCTAGAAAATAAATTGGTTGGGAAGAAGATAAAAAAGAGTCTGAAACAAAGTGAAAAAAAGGGAAGAAATTTGGGAGACCACCATTAGAAAAGGAGAAGATTTCAATTGTATTATAGCAATAAGTATTCAATAAAAGGAATTATTCAAAAAACAGGAGTTTCACAAACTTCTCTTTATAGGGCTATTAATTC
>NZ_JBFPJH010000578.1:0-1559 GCF_040838255.1 Bacillus sp. C30
GTAAAGAAAATACTTTATAATCTATTCCAGCTACTCCGTCCATATCTAATAGAACAGGAAATTTAAATCCGTGACGATCTGCAAATGCGCTCGCTTCTTGTACTGGATCCCCGATTGTTGCATTTACCGCAAAGATTTCAACATCCTCCTTATATTTATCATACAAACGAACTAGATCAGGAGCCTCCATTTCACATGGACCACACCATGATGCCCAAAAATTAATAACATATGGTTTTCCCTTTGCATCATTTAACGAATAAAGCTTCCCATCTAATCCTTTTAATGTTATGTTCGGCGCTTTAAATCCCACTTGTGGTAATACTTCCTTCTCTTGTAACTCCGCTTGTTTCGCTTTTCTTTCTTTTTCTTCTTTCTTAGTATTATAAAAGTTAACTCCGGCCCAAATTAGTGCCCCAGCTAGTATAATAGCAATTAGTTTCTTCACTTTTCTTCCTCCTCATTTCTAAAATCCCGTAAATCCGCCGAATAGACGAATAAAGAACGCTGTAATTTTCGTCATTTGATTTGTATATAATAAAACCCCTGTTAAAATCATCATTCCACCGCCGATTTTCATCATGACATTGGCATAAGTAACAATCCATTTTACCTTTCCAATAAAAAATGCCATCACGAAAAACGGAACTGCAAAGCCAAGAGTATATGCCGTAATATAAAGAAGCGCACTTTCCGGATTGGTCGCCCCGAGCATAAGCACTGCAGAAAATATCGGACCAACACACGGTGTCCATCCTGCTGCATATGTCATGCCGACCAAAACTGAGCGAATATATCCTGTCGATTTACTTCTATACTGCACTTTTTTCTCTGCCATAAGCCACTTAGGCTGAAACAATCCAGTCATAAATAACCCCATCAAAACAATAAAAACCCCACCAATTTGCTGAATCAATCTTTGATTAGATGAAAAAGTAATCCCAATCCAACTCACCGATAAACCTAACGCATAAAATATAACCGAGAAACCGATCATAAAAAATACTGTATGTATAATCGCTGACTTTTGCATAATCCCACGATTTTCTTTTAAATCTTGAATAGACACACCTGTAATATATGATAAATAAGATGGATATAGCGGTAAAGAACATGGTGATATAAATGAAAGTATCCCAGCCCCTACTACTAGCCAAATTGTTAAATCCGCTGCATTCATTTTATCCCTCCTAAACACACTACAATGCGTAGTGTTAATTATTAAAAAAAGAGGCTATATGCACTCTCCGACAATAAGTACAATCGACATACAAAATAGCCCTAACGTTACATATACTGAATTTGTATGTAATGGTATATTCAGCTTAACAACTTTCTCATTCAACACTTGCTCAATTCGTAAATTAATTGCGGTTTTCGCAAACGACGCTGTAATACATTGATTTTCCATCGTCTTTATTTTAATTAACTTTAATAATGCACTACCTAGCTCAAATGAAGATTTCATTTTTTGCATCGCATATTTATCTGCTGATAGCTCTTGATATACATGATAACGCTGCAACATCCCTTTTAATATAGGAATATACATCATTCCC
>NZ_JBFPJH010000548.1:0-1558 GCF_040838255.1 Bacillus sp. C30
TAACAATATATGTTTCCATGCATGTCCCTTTTGTAAAGATTGATTGCCATAAAGTGAAACTTTAATCAGTGGGGGGGTTGTTCATCCCCCACTGATTATTAGTTGAACCAATCGGGCATTTACGGGCAGTTGATATCCCACCTAACTTCTTTGTACTATCCGAATTTTGAGGTGGGAGTTTTACTGCCCGTTAATGCGGGATAAAGTGTAATAGCGCTAATGTTTCCTGTTAATTGGCAAGGAGAAAGGGTACCTACAATGCCTAATAAAAACGCAAATAAAAGAGGAATTGATTTCGTAGCATTCGCGATATCCATTAAAGGAGACATGAGTTGATAACTCCACTCGCTAACTGTTGAAAACACGTTATATTCACCTTTCTAACTAGTTATATTGTAATGTTCCATTTTTAGTAATCTGCTTCCACGTTTTACCGTCATCCATAGAAAGAAAGACATTTGCTTTCATTGTAGCAAAAACTATTTCAGCTGAATTTTGAGGATTTTGTGATATGTACATAATTGTATCTTTAGAATCTAAAGATGGAATCTGTAAGTTTGTTTCTTCATTTGTAGCAATTGATTTCTTCGTAATCAGTTGCTCAGTTTGCTTATTAATAGAGGCATAGATAATGTCTTCATTACTTAATGTAACTGCGGTCGATTCAACTGGTTTAGAAAATAGTTCAAATGTATTTCCATAATCTGTAGACAAATATACACCGTCTTTAGCACTTACCGCGACTACACTAGATTGATCTGGATGTGCTGAAAAGGAATGGATTGTACTTGAAAGACCGTTTAACTTACTATTTTTCCATTCTTGTCCGTTGTCCGTACTGAAATAAAAACCTTGTTCTAATTTAGAATTTGGACGCTCATTGTATAAATAAATTGCTTCCGTATTATATCCGACAGCAAGGTTATGAAAATCAGATTCTCCATAAAACGCTAGCTTTTCAAGGGTATTACCGCCATCAGAACTTTTCATTAATCCTAAAGGATTTTTTAAATTTGCACCTGGTTCAGGATGACCGCTGGCAACGAATCCATTCTTTGTTGCCTGAAATCCCATGTAATCATGTAGCTCAGTCGTAGTTTCAAACCATTTACCATTTTGATAAACTTTTATACCACTGTGAGTTGCGATAGAAACCCCAGGCATATTTCCCGCGTAGCCAATTCCATGAATGTGTTCGATTTTTCCAGATGTAATTTCTTTATAAAAGTTTTGCGGAATCGTATTTGCTGTTTCTTTATTTTTTGGCTGAGATTGCACCGTTTCTTTTTTAGCTGGTGCTGTTTCAGCATTGCTAGAACATCCTGTAATTATTAATAAAGAAGTAATTGCTAACCCTGTTGCTACATAATGTTTCACTTTTGTAGACTCCTTTCTATATATATGAGATTTTAAGTATATGGAATAAATGTCAAGAAATTGTGGAGTGGTATGCATAATTTAGAGTGGAAGGGGCCCTAGTAATGAAAATTTTCTTTTCTCTATGAGCACTATTAATTGACGAAAAATTATAACAATAATAGAATGAATTATATTGGAT
>NZ_JBFPJH010000549.1:0-1540 GCF_040838255.1 Bacillus sp. C30
CACTTCGTCCGCACTCATCACTAAATGGAATGACTCCGTATCAATATTCAAAATCTATTGCGTAATCTATTTCATGTTCCAGTTTTTCTTGACCAGGTCAGTTTCCATTTGAATACATTTTGGTTTTCCATACTGATCATGCCACCTTTTTTAGAGTAATAGTATCAGTATGTCCAAGATTTAGAGATTACTTGCAAGCATCTTCATTTTTCACACCAGAACCATATTTCTCAACCTACTCATTATATAAATCGCCACTTTTTTCTTATATACTAAACTTGTTCTTTCATTACCAAAAATAAGGGGGATGTTTTTCATGAAATTATTCAAAAACATAACGAGTCTTTTAGTAGCTGGTGCGATTGGAGGGAGTAGCTTAGGAATGATACCACTCCATGCAAGTGCAGCATCCATAAAAGACGAGCAGAGTTACATGCAACCTCTCACAAATGAGTGGAGCTCCCATTCATCAGAATTCGGTCAAACACAATCAACGATGATGAAATGGAATCTAACAGTATCCGTAGACACGTTAGGGATAGCTGAAAAAATGAATGACTTATTACAAAATACTACATTTCAAAATATAACAAGAGAAATGACAGATCAGGCATTTGGTTTTGCCAAGAACCGTTACAATGTAATGGTGTTTACATCAGACTCTAAATTTCAGCACCATTTTCAAGGTGTAAAATTCCATGCAAAGTTAAATTATAATGGAACAAATTACGATGTATATGTATTTGAAAATGGAAATTTCAATATGTACAACCAGGAAGAACTGAAACCTTGGGCATGGGCTTATAAAGGATGGATACAAAGCAACAATACTGGATCTAATCTTCAATTTTATTTACCGAAATTAGGAGCATAAATTTATTTCGTATCAAACAAAAATAGACAGGAGATATATTATGTGTACATATAAAAAGGTGATTTGTGGAGTACTAGGAATTACTTTGGCATTAGGATTTGGAGGTACTATTCCCAATACAGTGAAAGCAGAAACAAGTTTACCGTACAAAAAGGAATTGAAACGTCCTATTATCATTACACAAGAAAACTACGGGGAACATATTCACATATCTACAGGACAGTTCCTCTCGCTTTCCCTTGCTGAAAATCCAACGACCGGATATCGCTGGACAACAACAAATATAAATCACAAAATTCCTTTAGTAGGTGAACATTTTCAATCCAGTAATATGGGAGATGGAGCAGTAGGGAAACCTGGAATTCACACTTTCCAGTTTAAAGCTATCGAACCTGGTGTCACTAAGCTGCAATTGAAAAAATGGCGCTCATGGGAAGGAGATTCTTCTATTATCGACACGTTCTATGTATGGGTACATGTAGAGACACCTGAATCATCAGTTTAAAGTGATAGGGACTTCTAAAATAAACCATGCTAAAAAAGTATGGTTTATTTTTCAATGACTACATAAGGTTCTGTTGCAAAGTTTTCTAAGCGAAGTTAAAATGTAAGGAAAATGATTCGAGGAGCATGATACATGAGATATTTTAAAGGAAAACAGTTCAA
>NZ_JBFPJH010000550.1:0-1535 GCF_040838255.1 Bacillus sp. C30
ATCTGTTATTGTATTTCGAATTACATAATCCTGATAATATTGGCATCCAATCATGCTTGTAATAATGCTTCTTTGTTAATGAATTTACTTTCAAAATACTGATACGAATGGAGAGTTTTATAAATGAAAAAAGTAAATCCTTTACTTATTCTGACACTCGCAATAGGTGTGTTCGGAATTATTACTACCGAGATGGGTATTGTCGGCGTATTACCACAAATCACTCAAAAATTTGGAATTTCAACTACACAAGCTGGATTTTTAGTAAGTATATTTGCACTGGTTGTTGCTATTTCTGGTCCGTTTTTAATTCTGCTCGTCTCTAGTATTAATCGCAAAATAATTTTATTATCAGCAATTTTCATATTTGTTATTTCAAATATAATCTACGCTTATACAACACAATTTGAAATCATGCTTATTTTTCGTATTTTACCGGCAGCACTTCACCCACTCTTCTTTTCAATTGCTCTTGTAACAGCTGCTAAACTTGTCCCTCCAGAAAAGAGCGGTCAAGCGGTTACAAAAGTTTTCATGGGAATTACTGTTGGTTTTGCTTTAGGTGTACCACTAACCTCTTACCTTGCAGACCAATTTTCACTCGAAATTGCTTTCTTATTCGGAGCGCTTGTTAACACTCTTGCATTCATTGGAATACTAATCCTACTTCCTTCTATGCCTGTTAAAGAAAAAATGTCATTCGGCAAACAAATTCGTATACTCGGCAAACCAGGATTATGGTTGAATACTTTAACCGTCACATTCCTTTTTGCAGCCATGTTTTCCGTATACAGCTACTTCGCCGAGTACCTTGCAAAAGTAACTTCCATGAATGGATCTCTCATCAGTATCATGCTATTCATATTTGGCATAGTTATGATTTTAGGTAATCATTTATTTGGTAGTCTCCTGCAAAAAAGTATAGTAAATACAGTAATATTATTCCCTATCCTATATTCTATTGTTTACATATTGGTTTATTATTTAGGTTCCTACCTTGTTCCAATGATTTTTATCGTATTCATTTGGGGAATCGTACATGCTGGTGGATTAATTGTTGGTCAAACATGGTTAATAAGCGAAGCAAAAGAAGCGCCTGAATTTGGTAATAGCCTATTCGTTTCATTCTCAAATCTCGGAATTACTTTAGGAACAACTATTGGAGGCTGGTTCATTTCAAACTTAGGTATTCACCAACTTATTTGGAGCGGATTCATTTTCACACTACTCTCATTTCTGTTAATTATAATAAAACTAAAATTTTTCAATTCTAATAGCCAAGCTTCATTATCAAGCTAGTACATTTTCAGTTTCAAATTTGATAAAAAAACATTATAAATTCTTCTCATAAGATTTTATAAAGTGAAAAGTATAATGATCAAAGCCTTTAGCCATAATTACGACTAAAGGCTTTTTTGTATATAAAGTGAAACTTTACTCAGTGGGGGGGTTTGTTCATCCCCCCACTGAGTATTAGCCTTCACCAATCGGGCGTTTACGGGCAGCAGGGCTCCCACCTAACTTCTTTGCTCCAG
>NZ_JBFPJH010000058.1:0-16221 GCF_040838255.1 Bacillus sp. C30
AAATAATGTAAAGCAGAGGTAAAGTATCAATTTTTGCATTCCATTCCACCATCCTTTATTAAAAAATATATTCAAAAAAAGAAGAGATATACAATAACTACTGTTATATATCTCTTCTTTTACTGTTAGTTGATAGTGGATTTGGATTTCTCTTGCTTCGTGAAATAATCAATAATGCCCATTGCACTAATTTCTATATCTAGATGTAAAATGTTATAAACGGAATGATTTGATGGAACGTTTAACTTTGTAAGATGAGAAGAGATTTTATCCATTAATAAAGTTTGTAAAGCTTTAGTCGCTTCATCGAAATCATTATACTTTTCAAAGACTTCTTTACCAGTACCAACGAAAATGGGTAACCAATGTTCAAGTTGGTTATATACTTCTGTAACATTGGATGATGCGCCGTAATGACCGAAATAAATAGTAACTACATTCATACTTTGAATATGATTTTTAGAAGCAATCATCGCATCTGGCTGGAATTGTGAAGGAGACGTTGATGGTAGATATAGTTCTACATCAAGGTCTGCGAGTTCTCTATAATAAATTCCTATTGTATCGCCAGTAAAAATGCCGTTTGTTAATGAATCATGAATGCTAATATGGTGCTTCGCATGTCCTGGTGTATCATAAAATGTGAGTGTACGGTCTTCTGCAATTTTTAATGTATCACCATTTTGTACGATATGAACACGTTCTTCTTCAATTGGAAGAATTGGATCAAAAAGTTTATTAAAATCTTCTTTGTACACAGCTTTTGCGCCAAGAATTAGTTTTGTTGGATCAATCATATGACGAGCCCCGCGCGGATGCACAAATAGAGTAGCATTTGGGCACTTTTCCATCATTAACCCTGCTGCGCCTGCGTGATCTAAATGAACATGTGTAACGATAATGTTTTTTACATCATTTAAATTAATATGTAATTGCTGTAAGCCGTCTAAAATATAGGGAAGAGAAGGGGCCGCACAAGTTTCAATTAAAGTAATATCGTCACCTAATAAAACGTATGTACCTGTGCGTTCATCATGTTGTAAGTCATAATCATCAATAAGATATAGATGAGAAGATAGTTGTTCTACTTTTTTCATACTTACCACTCCTTATATACGGTATGTATCTATTATACGCTAAAAATAGAAAAAGACAGAAAACGAAAGCTCGTCTTCTGCCCTTTTGTAATGTAGTTATTTCGTTTGTTCTTTATTGATAGACATAACGAACAGTCCAACAATGCCGCCAACGATCGGAAGCATAATTTCTCCTGCTAAATTAAAGTAGGAGCTTAAAAATAAACCATTTACATCGATTACCCAGCCAATAACATACAATAACATCATATATAGTACGAAATAAAACTCGCGATTTGAAATCGTTTCATGTTGTGCAGTTTTCATAATGAACACCATCCTTTTCTATTATAATGGAAATATAAACTGTCACATTTTGTTCGCAAATTAATTGTAAAACTTTCCATCATAAAAGTCTAGTATATTGTGTCGAATTTTCGAACGAAAATAAAGCGCTATCATCCCGGTATGTGAGTACGTAATAAGAGCTGTATATTCACGAATGTAGTATAGTATAAACATAGAATGATAGTGATGAGAGGGGTAGGAACAATGACAGTTTATGATTTTTCAGCTAAAACAATAACAGGAGAAGATAAATCGTTAAAAGATTACGAAGGAAAAGTACTGCTTATTGTAAATGTAGCTAGTAAATGTGGATTTACACCACAATATAAAGGGTTACAGGAAGTATATGATAAATATAAAGACCAAGGACTAGAAATACTCGGTTTCCCTTGTAATCAATTTGGGGGACAAGAACCAGGCACAGAAGCTGATATTACTAGTTTTTGTGAATTGAACTACGGTGTGAACTTCCCGATGTTTGCGAAGATTGATGTGAAAGGTGATAAGGCTCATCCTCTCTATACATACATGACAGAACAAGCGCCAGGTTTACTCGGTATGAAAGCAGTGAAATGGAACTTTACTAAGTTTCTAATTGGAAAAGACGGGAAAATAGTAGCGCGTTTTGCGCCGCAGACGAAGCCGGTGGATTTAGAGGTTGAGATTGAGAAGACACTTGGGAATAATTAGGATTTTCACTTTGCTAAAAAACACCTCAAAGAACAAAGTAGCTCTTTGAGGTGTTTTCTTTAAACTCACATTATCAAGATTAAATCACTCTATCGTAGTCGTTTGATTTAGGCAGAGAAGCTGCTTTTTTCATAAGCACGTCCCATAAGTGTACGGATGTCTTCCATGCGGCTGCGGCCTGTTCCTTTTGATACATAGCGTTCTCATAACTGAAAGTAAGTTGTTGCATATCGGCCGAATTGTAAAGTGTATCGATGTGGAGAGCGTATTCTCGGAATGTTTGACTTTCACCCCGTGGTATGCCGATTCTCGCAAATTGTTTTAAAAGTGCACCGTAAGCTTTTTGATAAACAGCATCATCTTTTCGGTATTTATAGAAAAGAATAATAAAAAATGTAATCCATTTCATTCTAGTGGTGAAGAGAATGTATCCGATGATACTAATCGGTATCGTAGAGAGGAATACGTACCACCAAGAAAAATCATTTTTGGAATTTGTGATCTTTTTAGTAGAGGCTTCTTCTGTATTTTCTATTAAACTTTTGAGCTTTGCTTCATTGTTCCGTTGGTGTATTGGCTCGTTATTAGAATTATTTACTTCGTTATTTTGTGAAGTAGAAGCAGGAGTATTATTTGTAAAATTATAGGGATTGGTAAATCCTTTTGTTGGTTCGAATGGAATCCATCCGTATCCTGGGAAATATACTTCGACCCAAGAGTGTGCGTTATTGTTCGCGATTGTATAAACATTCTCACCTTCTGCAGAGGCAAGTGTATTCTCCAGAGTTCCTTCTGTAAATCCTTTTACCCAGCGAGCGGGAATCCCGGCAGAACGAAGTAACACGATCATAGACGTCGAAAAATTATTACAGTAGCCGCTTTTTGTATCGAAAAGGAATTGATCTACATAGTCTTGGTTTTTGGCAGGGTATAAGACATTCATTGTTTCGTATACAAAAGAATTGTCTGTGAAGTAATTTTCAATAGCTAATACTTTGTCATATCGGTTGCCTTTATCATTTGTAAGATTAACAGCTAAGTCTCTTACTCGCTGCGGTAATGATTCGGGAAGTTGTGTGTACTTTGTCATGAAATAAGGACTTGTTTCATGACCTTCATTCGTTTTTACAGATTTCAAATTTTCTATGGAAAACTCCGGAATCTCATATGTTACTTTATACGAATTTAAAGTAGTAGAAGAGTCTCCGTGCATCGTATAGATTTTTTCTGAAAATGGGTCACGCTGTATGATACATTAGAAGAAGCATCAACAGATACTAATCCTGCTGGATAGGTAAGGTGAGGATAACTTTTTTGCATGGTGATTGTTGCTTCGGTTGTCTCCGTTTTTGTATTTTGTTCGTACCAACTCACGACGTCGTTTTTATTTTTAAAAGAAACCTTTTTCGGGTTTTCAGAAACCTCCCAGCCTTTTCCTGTATAAAAATCTTTTGTTTCTACTCTCCAATATTGTTTGTTTTGCGTTTGTGCTGTAAAAACAATTGTATTATCCGCCTTAAAAGGACCACCTAATTGCGAGTCATATAAACCATACCCAATTTTAGAAACTTCTTGTTCTTTACTTGCTTCGGATGTGTTGAATTTTAAAAAATTCATTGGGTTTGGCCATTGAGGGCCAAATTTTGGAGCGAAGTATGCGATGGTTGCTGACAATACAATAAATATTGTAAGAGGTCTAAGTAATTTTGAGATTACTCTAGCATAATTTTGTAAGTGTTCAATCTCTTTTATTCGTTCTATTTGAAGAAGACTAAGCATAAAAAAGCCGATGACAACAGTACGAATAATAGCGTAGTTTGCATTGTATAAATGTAAGTTATGAAAAGTTGTGATATAAATAATAGTCAATGCAAGAAATAACAACCCACGTTTTTTATGAATAACCCAAAAAGAGCTGAAAGAACTCAAAAACCAAAATGATAGAAAAAATAATAATGTTGGAAAAACTGGAGAAATATCTAGCAAATCCCCCTGGAAAAACAGAGAGGAATTTCGAGAAATATCAGCAAAAAATTTTGTTAGCCAAGATGGATTTATAAAAGCATTTTTATAATACAGGAAATGAATGATGAATAAGATCGTGACAATCTTTATTGGAATCTGCCACCTTGTTTGAAAAAAAGAGAGAGTGAAGCAAATTCCTATAAATATTACAAAAATATCTAATCTACCTACGTTTGTAATACCTATAAGGGGTCTTAGCCATTCTAGTAAAAGTAGAAGTGCACATACATGCATGAAGAATTTGCTCATATCCCATTTGTATTTTGCTCGTAATGTTATCATTTGCTCACCTCAAAAAACACGTTTGTATACCGGTTCCCATAAACCACATTTACAAATATTTTTCGTTTTTGTAGAGTTTCTAGAATACTTAGTTCTCGATGTGAGAGTTGATTTGCTTTTTCTTTCACGACAAACACCATTAATTTTCTGTTTTTTATAGCAGCAAAGTCAGTTGCCTTTTGAATATCGGGAGAAAGATCGCTTGTTACGAGTATAATCGTTACGGTCTCATAAATTTTTCTTAATTCCATTTCTACACTCCGGGAGAGTGGGAATACACTGTCCGCTTGTACTTTCGCTAAATGACAAAAGATTTGATGCAACTGACTATCTCCATTGTCTAAAGGGAAAAAAGTTCGTTCTTTTCCGACAGACACGAATGACGCTGGTGAATTTTGCTTCAATACAGCCCTTACAATAGAGGCGGAAAATGTTACGACTGATTCGAATAGAGGGGACTCAGTTCTGTCCATGAATATCATAATATTATGGCTGCGCTGTTGTTCAAATTCTTTCGTCATAATGTTGTTTGTTCGTGCAGTTGCTTTCCAATCAATCCATGAAAAGCGATCACCAGGCTTATATTCTCTGACACCGACAGAAATTGTAGAGTCCTTTGCTAAATTTATATTTGCTGAAAGCGCTCCTTGTTCGAAATGATTTTCCAATTGTCGATACGTTATATCTACATACTGGGGATAGACTAAAAATGTATCTGGAACTGAAAAAGTTACTTCTTTCTCCATCATACCGAATAGATCACCAGTTTTGACACGTACGCTTGAAAAAGTATGCTCTCCTCTAGGGATTGTGTCAATAACATATTGAAACGAAATATTCCGTTTGAATCCTGGAAAGAGTATTACCTTATTCACCTTCGTTTGTCTACAATTTGTAAATTGTGATGGCAGTTCATCTTCTATAATTAAATAAAGTAAGGGAAAAGGAAATCTTCTTTTTATTGTAATAGTGCTTAAAAATTGTTCTCCTGCTGCATATTCATTTTGGTTTGTTATTCGTTTTACTTCAGCGTCTCGTAAAGCGTAGAAGGGAAGTAGTAGTGAATAAAGACCAATAGGAATCGTACTGTAAAACAAAAACCAACTTACAAATTCTCCTTGAAGCATAGCGTATACAAATGTTAAGACTAGGCATAGAGGTATTAGCAATAACTTCGTAACGTGATATAGTGCTCGTAGTAGTCGTTTCATCAAAGGTTTTTCGTCCTTTGAGTCGGCACGGTAGTTCGTGCAACGATTTTGGCGATAACTTGTTCTCCTGTTATTCCTTCAAATCTTGCTTCCATTTTTAGAATGAGTCTGTGAGCTAAAACGTAAGGCGCTAAAAATTTAACATCGTCTGGAATAACATAATTTCTGCCATGGATGAATGCATAAGCTTGTGAAGCTTTCATTAAAGCGATTGAGCCGCGTGGACTTGCACCTAGCTGTATAGAACTATAAGAACGAGTCTGACTAACAAGCTTTACAATGTAATGCTTGATTGCTTTGTCCATGCTTACTTCCCGTACGCTTTGTTGTAAATAAAGTAATTCTTTTATTGTAGTAATAGCTTGTAAATGAGAGAGTGGATTTGTTTTTTCCATCCGGTTTAAAATTTCAAATTCTTCTTCTGGTGTAGGATATCCCATTCTTAGCTTCAACAAGAAACGATCGAGCTGAGCTTCTGGTAAAGGATATGTTCCCTCATATTCGACCGGATTTTGTGTAGCCATTACAAAGAAAGGTTTTGGTAACGATCTTGTAATGCCATCTATTGTGATAGTGCCTTCTTCCATACTTTCAAGTAAGGCAGATTGTGTCTTTGGAGATGTACGATTAATTTCATCAGCAAGTACAAAATTCCCCATAATCGGTCCAGGCTTGAACTCAAATTGGAGTTCTTTTGGATTATAAATAGAAACACCTGTTACATCTGACGGCAGTAAATCAGGTGTGAATTGAATACGCTTGTAATCAGCATCAATTGATTTAGAAAGAGCACGTACTAGCATTGTTTTCCCGACACCGGGAACATCTTCTAATAGTACGTGACCTTCAGCTAAGAGAGCTGTCAAAGCTAAGATCGTTTCTTTTCGTTTTCCGACCATTAATTTTTCAATATTGGTGATTATTTTTTCTACTATGGGATGTAATGAATCAAGCTGGGGCATCGTAATCCTCCTAATTTTATTATCGTTTCTAATTCATTTTTATGTTAAAGAAAAGGAGTTCCTTCATTTTAATGCAGTATAATAGTAATCTAAGAGGTAAGTAGGAATGGTTTATATAAGTTCATATTGAGAACTTATATAAATAGGAAAAACTTAAATGTTAAAAAATCATGGTGATATACTTTATAATTTCTATTTCCCCAAAGGAAATCCTACTCGTAATTTTATGAATATTCAGATTATATATGCAGATAACATCTAGTATAATTGTTTCCGTAATTAAGGGCAATACAGTAAATAATGATTTGTAGTTTTATCCCTCTATTTGCGGGCTGATTAAAGTTTCACTTTATATAAAATATGTCTTGATAATAGTATCGTTGCAGAAAAGTAAATTCCTTATAGCATTATTGAAGTAGTATCAAAACTCTTTTTAATATATTTATATAAAAACGTAGGAATTTCTCCTGCGTTTTTTCTTATGCAAAAAAAGATGGATCCTCCAAATACTATTCTCCTAATAAGCCCACCGCTGACCGAAATCTTCACAACAAAACAAAGTAATCTTTACTTATAAATGTTTCCCCTTAAACCGATTTCCAAATGAATTTATGACAATCTCTTGAACTGTGCGAAATGTCACATCTGTATTTTACAACCTCTTTTATAGTAAGGGTATGTAAGAGAGACGTACTAAAGGAGTGAACAGTATGAAGAAGAAACCTTCAGCACTAATGAGACGTTTAAAATATTTTTCACCAATAGATCGTTATAACGATAATCATACACAAGAAACATATGAAGATCGTGAATGGGAAAATGTGTACAGAAAGCGTTGGCAGCATGATAAAGTAATCCGTTCTACACACGGTGTGAACTGTACTGGTTCTTGTAGCTGGAACATTTATGTGAAAGATGGAATTGTAACATGGGAGGGTCAAGAGCTTAACTATCCAACAACAGGTCCTGATATGCCTGATTTTGAACCACGAGGATGTCCGCGTGGAGCGAGCTTTTCTTGGTACATTTATAGTCCGCTTCGTGTGAAATATCCATATGTACGTGGTGTTCTATGGAGTATGTGGCAAGAGGAACTACAAAATAACGAGTCACCACTAGACGCTTGGAAAAGCATTGTGGAAAACCCTGAAAAAGCACGTACGTATAAGCAGGCGCGTGGTAAAGGAGGATTCATTCGTGCGAATTGGGATGAAGTATTACAACTCGTTTCTGCTTCATTACTATACACAGTAATTAAATACGGTCCAGACCGAAATGTTGGTTTTTCACCAATTCCAGCAATGTCGATGTTAAGTCATGCAGCAGGTAGCCGCTTTATGCAACTTATGGGTGGACCAATGCTTAGTTTCTATGATTGGTACGCAGATTTACCACCAGCTTCTCCGCAAATTTGGGGTGATCAAACTGATGTACCAGAAAGTAGTGACTGGTATAACTCTGGTTACATTATGACATGGGGTTCAAATGTACCGATGACGAGAACACCAGATGCTCACTTTTTAGCAGAGGTTCGATATAAAGGAACGAAAGTCGTTTCTGTAAGTCCTGACTTTGCCGAGTCTACAAAGTTTGCAGATGATTGGATTAGTGTGAAACAAGGTACAGATGGTGCACTTGCGATGGCAATGGGGCATGTGATCTTACAAGAATTTTACGTAGATAATCAAGTGGAATACTTCACAAAGTATGCGAAGCAATATACTGATTTTCCTTTCTTTGTCACATTGAAAGAAAAAGGAGATCAATTCGTTGCTGATCGTTTCTTAAATGCTTCTGATATTGGACGCGAAACGAAGTTAGGGGAATGGAAACCTGTAATTTGGAACGAGAATACGAATGATTTTGCAACACCTCACGGCACAATGGGATCACGTTGGGATAACGAAAAGAAATGGAACTTACGTTTAGAAGATGAACAGACAGGTGAAACGATTGATCCACGTCTTTCTTTACTTGGAATGGAAGATAGTGTTGAAACAGTGCAAATTCCGTACTTCTCTGATGATGGAAATACAATATTAGAACGTACAATTCCAGTGAAAAAAGTTATGACAGAAGAAGGCGAAGTGTGCGTTACAACTGTATATGACTTAACGTTAGCAAATTACGGTGTGAACCGAGGGCTCGGCGGGCAAGAACCGAAAGATTTCAATGATGATGTACCGTTTACACCTGCATGGCAAGAGAAAATGACCGGAGTAAAGCGAGAGCTTATTATTCAAATTGCTCGTGAGTTCGCGCAAAATGCAGTTGATACGAATGGCCGCTCGATGATTATTATGGGAGCTGGTATTAACCATTGGTTTAACTCTGATACGATTTATCGCGCAGTTTTAAATCTTGTTCTTCTTGTTGGGGCACAAGGTGTAAACGGCGGCGGTTGGGCACATTATGTTGGTCAAGAAAAATTACGACCAGCAGAAGGATGGCAAACAATCGCGATGGCGAAAGATTGGCAAGGGCCACCAAAATTACAAAACGGTACATCTTTCTTCTATTTCGTAACAGATCAATGGCGTTATGAAGATACACCTGTTGGACATTTAGCATCACCAGTTGAGGGCAACTCTCGTTATCAACATCACGGTGATTACAACGTATTAGCAGCACGACTTGGCTGGTTACCTTCTTATCCAACATTCGAGAAGAATGGAATTGAATTATATAAAGAAGCTGTTGCTGCTGGTGCAACAACGCAAGAAGAAATCGGAAAATACGTTGCACAAAAGCTAAAAGAAAAAGAACTGAAATTTGCGATTGAAGACCCAGATAATAAAAACAACTTCCCGCGTAACTTATTCGTATGGCGTGCAAACTTAATTTCAAGTTCCGGTAAAGGACACGAATATTTCTTAAAACATTTATTAGGTACAACAAACGGATTAATGAATGACGATAGTGACTCATTAAGACCAGAAGAAATTAAGTGGCATGAAGATGCACCTGAAGGGAAGTTAGATTTACTCATTAATTTAGATTTCCGTATGGCTGGAACGGCGCTTTATTCTGATATCGTCTTACCTGCTTCAACTTGGTATGAAAAGCATGATTTAAGCAGTACGGATATGCATCCATTTGTGCATCCATTTAATCCAGCAATCGGTTCACCGTGGGAAGCACGCTCTGACTGGGATATTTTCACCTCTCTTTCTAAAGCTGTGTCAGATTTAGCGAAGAAAATCGATCTTGAACCAATGAAAGAAGTCGTTGCAACACCACTTCTTCACGATACACCGCAAGAATTAGCGCAACCACTTGGCAAGATTAAAGACTGGAGCAAAGGTGAGTGTGAACCGATCCCAGGTAAAACAATGCCGCAAATTCATGTTGTCGAAAGGGATTATAAAACGATTTATGACAAGATGACAGCGCTTGGACCAAATACCGGAAAACAACCGATTGGTACGAAAGGGATTTCTTGGTCGGCAGAAAAAGAATATGAGCAATTAAAGAGTCGATTAGGAGTTGTTCGAACGGATTCTATTGCGAAGGGGTGCCCAGACATAAAAGAAGCAATTAATGCTGCTGAGGCGGTATTAACACTTTCTTCTACAACAAACGGTCATATGGCGGTAAAAGCATGGGAAGCGCTTGAAAAACAAACCGATTTAAAACTACGTGACTTAGCAGAAGAACGTGAAGAAGAATGCTTCACATTTGAACAAATTACAGCGCAGCCTAAAACAGTAATTACTTCTCCGGCCTTTACGGGTTCTGAAAAAGGTGGACGCCGTTACTCACCATTTACAACAAATGTTGAACGTCTCATCCCTTGGAGAACGATAACTGGTCGACAATCTTTCTACTTAGATCACGACATGATGAAAGAATTTGGCGAAACGATGGCAACATTTAAACCAATACTGCAACATAAACCATTCCGTAAATCACGCCCTGAAGTAGAAGGGAAAGAAATTACACTAAACTATTTAACACCGCATAATAAGTGGTCGATTCATAGTATGTACTTCGATTCATTACCAATGTTAACGCTGTTTAGAGGTGGTCCAACTGTTTGGATGAATAAAGATGATGCGAATGAAGCTGGTGTTGCTGATAATGATTGGATTGAATGCTTTAACCGTAACGGCGTAGTCGTAGCACGTGCTGTTGTAACGCACCGTATACCGAGGGGGATGGCATTTATGCATCATGCGCAAGATCGTCACATTAACGTGCCTGGTACGAAATTAACAAGCACCCGCGGGGGAACACATAATAGTCCAACCCGTATTCACGTTAAACCAACACATATGATTGGTGGATATGGCCAATTAAGCTATGGATTTAACTATTATGGTCCGACTGGGAACCAGCGTGACTTAAACGTTGTAATCCGTAAACTGAAGGAGGTAGATTGGCTTGAAGATTAAAGCGCAAGTCGGAATGGTAATGAACTTAGATAAATGCATCGGCTGCCATACCTGTAGCGTAACATGCAAAAACACCTGGACGAATCGTCCAGGTGCTGAATATATGTACTTCAATAACGTAGAAACGAAACCTGGAATTGGTTATCCGAAACAATGGGAAAATCAGGAGAAATACAAAGGCGGCTGGGAATTGAAAAATGGTGAAATTCAGCTGAAATCCGGTTCGAAAATGAAGCGTCTTATGAATATTTTTCACAATCCAGATCAACCAACAATTGATGATTACTTTGAACCTTGGAATTATGATTATGAAACATTAACAAATAGCCCGCAGCGTAAGCATCAACCAGTTGCTCGTCCGAAATCAGCAATTACGGGTGAATTTATCGACAAAATTGAATGGGGTCCAAACTGGGAAGATGATTTAGCAGGCGGACATATAACAGGGTTACAAGATCCGAACGTCAAGAAAATGGAAGAAGGAATTAAAACGGATTTTGAAAATGTCTTTATGATGTATTTACCACGTATTTGCGAACATTGTATGAATCCATCTTGCGTTTCTTCTTGTCCATCGGGTGCGATGTATAAACGTGAAGAAGATGGGATTGTTCTTGTGGATCAAAATGCATGTCGTGCATGGAGATTTTGTGTATCGTCTTGTCCGTATAAAAAAGTATATTTTAACTGGCAAACAAATAAAGCTGAAAAATGTACAATGTGTTTCCCTCGTATTGAAGCTGGTATGCCAACAATTTGTTCTGAAACATGTGTAGGACGTATTCGATATATGGGGGTAATGCTATATGACGCTGACAAAGTAAAAGAAGCGGCTTCTGTTGAAAATGAAAAAGATTTATATGAATCTCAGCTTACTGTTTTCCTAGATCCAAATGATCCAGAAGTAGCAGCTGAAGCGAAAAAACAAGGCATTCCTGAAGAGTGGATTAAAGCAGCACAACAGTCACCAATCTATAAAATGATTATCGATTGGAAAATCGCTCTACCTCTTCATCCAGAGTATCGTACAATGCCAATGGTTTGGTATATCCCGCCGCTTAGCCCAATTATGAACATGGTGGAGGGGAAAGGTAGTAACTGGCAAGCAGAAGAGATTTTCCCTGCTATTGATAATATGCGTATTCCAATTCAATATTTAGCGAATTTACTCACTGCAGGAGATGAATCACATATTCGTCTTACATTGAAAAAATTGGCTGTCATGCGAACACATATGAGAGCATTGCAAATTAATAAAGAACCAAATGAAGCTGTATTAAAAGAACTCGGTTTAACGAAAGAAGATGTAGAAGATATGTATCGTCTTCTTGCTATTGCGAAATATAAAGATCGCTTTGTTATCCCGACGTCTCACCGCGAACAAGGAAGTTGTGGTTTATCTTTCGCAGGTGGGCCAGGCTCTTGTACGACAATTTCTTAAAAAAAGGGGGCAGAAAACTATGAAACAAAGTTTACAAACAGCTTTTTCTTGTTCTTCTTTTCTTCTCTCCTATCCTGAACTAGGTTGGAGGGAAGCTTTACTAGAATTACAGGAAGAGATTCAAGAAATTGAACAGGAAGAAATCAGAGCATCACTTACAACATTTATAAAAGAAGCGCTAAATAAAACAGACAATCAACTTATTGATTCTTACGTCTATACATTCGACTTTGGAAAGAAGACAAATATGTATCTTACCTACATGAAAACAGGTGAACAAAGAGAGCGTGGAATTGAATTATTAGAGTTAAAACAGCATTATCAAAAATCTGGTTTTAACGTAACAGATAAAGAACTACCTGATTATTTACCGCTTCTACTTGAGTTTCTTGCAAACGCGAATGAAAAAGATAGCGAGCCAATTATGAGTAAATACACGGAAAATATACAAGCGTTGCACGGGCAATTAAAAGAAGCAAACTGTATGTATGAACCAATTCTCGCCGCTGTTCTACTCGCTATCAATACATGGGGTGTACAGGCAAATTAGAAAGGAGAGTTGTCAAAATGATGGATCAATTTCTATGGGTATTGTTTCCCTATATCATTTTTGCAATCTTTATCGGTGGACATATTTTCAGATACAACTATGATCAATTTGGATGGACGTCAAAATCTAGTGAACTATTAGAAAAGAAAATGCTCCGAATCGGAAGTCTATTATTCCACTTTGGGATCATGTTCGTCATTGGTGGTCATGTTATGGGGATTTTAATTCCAGAGTCTGTATACCGTTCAATAGGTATTTCTGAGCATATGTATCATATAGTAGCAATTAGTTTCGGACTTCCGGCAGGTATTGCCTCTATTATTGGATTAATTATATTAACGTATCGCCGTTTAACAGTAAAACGCATCATTGCAACGAGTACAACAGGAGATTACATTGCGCTTATTTTATTACTTATCGTTATGCTAGCAGGACTTTCTTCAACCTTTTTAAATATCGACTCAAAAGGGTTTGATTATCGTACAACGATCGGTCCTTGGTTCCGTAGTCTCTTTATTTTCCAACCGAAAGTTGAATATATGATGGAAGTACCTGTATGGTTTAAAATTCATATTATTGCAGGGATGGGGCTTTTCGCGGTATGGCCGTTTACAAGACTTGTTCATGTATTTAGTGCCCCAATTAAATACTTAAGCCGTAGTTATGTGATTTACAGAAGACGTATTCCTAATGAATTGAAAAAATAATGCCACAGTAAACGAATAGAAGTTAGCAACTAACATGAAACGAGGTCTAATGGAAGGCCTCGTCTTTTTTAGGAAATAACTGTATGCAAGAAAAAAAGAGTAGCATCTAAATAAGATGCTACTCTATGCTACAAACAGAGGCAGAGCAATCTTCACAAGCAATTTCACATTTTAAAAATTGTAAATCATGGATTGTAATCTTTCCTTTATGAATAGAAATCGCACCTTTTTTTTTCAAATCATTTAACATTCGATTTACGCTTTCACGCGAAGTTGCACAGAAGTTTGCAAGTTCTTGATTCGTTAATGGTAAATCGATGAGAATCCCATTTTCTTTTAACACACCATAACTATTTGTCATTCGAATGAGGGTAGAATATAGGGCACCTTTTTTGCCGTGTAATACTAGATCTCGGAACTTCGTTTGCATTCTTCTTAAATGTTCACTAATCCATTTCATAAATTCAAATACAAGAGCGGGTTTTTGGAGTAATGCTTTTTCTAAGGCTTCACGCTTTATAACGCCTACTTCAACATCTTCAAGGCATTTTGAATTTAATAAATACCTTGCATTTTCCGTGAACAATGTTAATTCCCCAATAATATCATTTTGTGAACAAATGCGAAGTGTTAATTCTTGTCCGTCAGCACTAAGTTTACTGATTTGCACTTTTCCAGAGTGAATGATATAAATTTCTGTTGCTTCCATACCTTCTTGAAAAATAAAACTCCCCTTATTGATTTGCATTTTATATTCAACAGATGAAAGTAACTCCTTTAAATCTTTGGATAATGCCGTACTGTTTGCCACAGCAATCACCTTTCTTCTTATAAGCAGTATATTTCTTATTTTGGATGTAATCATGATGAAATTGCAAGAGATATTTTTGAAAATAAAGTAAAATTTCAATGACCGTAAGGGAAAACGACCTTAAATGTCTAAAAAGCTACTTATAGTAAGGGTTTATATTATACGAATATAAGTTTTTTAGTTTAAGAAATTTTAGTATGTAAAGAGAATGGGACTAGAGATGTGAACAAAATTCGAACGGATTTGTGAAGAATTTTTGAATGGGGAAAGTAATGTGAGAAAAGTCACATTGAATATGTAGCTTCTTTTTTATAATGAAGGCAAATAAAAAATTTGAAAGCTTACTAATGATTGCAGTAGAAAAGAAGGGATATAGATGCACGAGAAGATGAAAGATTCTTTAGAGCGGCCACTTCAAGATTTACGTATTTCAGTTATTGACCGTTGTAATTTTAGGTGCACGTACTGTATGCCAGCTGAAGTGTTCGGTCCTGATTATGCTTTTTTACAGGAAGAGTTTTTATTAACGTTCGATGAAATAGAAAGGTTAGCGAGATTATTTATAAGTATGGGTGTTAATAAAATTAGACTTACTGGCGGTGAACCTTTATTGCGTAAAGATTTACCGAAGTTAATTGCAAGGCTTGCAAAGCTAGAAGGCTTAAAGGATATTGGACTCACAACAAACGGTATTCATTTAGCAAAACAGGCAAGGGCATTAAAAGAAGCGGGATTAAAACGTGTAAACATTAGTTTAGATGCGATAGAAGATCATGTCTTCCGAAAAATTAATGGACGAAATGTAAGTACAAAACCTGTATTGAAAGGAATTGAAGCAGCAAAAGCAGCTGGATTAGAAGTAAAAGTAAATATGGTCGTAAAAAAAGGGATGAATGATAGTCAAATTCTTCTTATGGCTCGTTATTTTAAAGAACAAGAAATTCAGCTTCGTTTTATCGAATTTATGGATGTGGGCAGTACGAACGGATGGAACTTTGAACAAGTCATTACGAAGGAACAATTAATAGAGAAAATTAATCGTGTATATCCGATTGAGCCTGTTAAACCTCGTTACTTTGGAGAAGTTGCGAAATTGTATCGATATATAGGGAGCGATGCAGAAGTTGGATTTATTACTTCTGTTTCTGAATCTTTTTGTTCCTCTTGTACGAGAGCTCGTATTTCGGCAGACGGTAAGTTTTTTACGTGCTTATTTGGAACGAAAGGAACGGATTTGCGAACGCTTCTTCGAGAAAATATTTCTGATGCTTCATTATTAAAAATTCTCCAACATACATGGGAGTGCAGAACAGATCGGTATTCGGATGAAAGAACGGCTGAAAGTACAAATAAACGTCCAAAAGTTGAAATGTCTTATATTGGTGGATAGCGAAAGGAGGATTCCCTATGCAAGAGCGATATTCAAGGCAAGTATTGTTTTCTGGAATTGGTGAAATGGGACAAAGAAAAATAAGAAAAAAACATGTGCTCCTAATCGGTGCGGGTGCACTAGGAGCTGCAAATGCGGAAGCGCTCGTTAGGATGGGGATTGGGAAATTGACAATTGCTGACCGTGACTACGTCGAATGGAGTAATTTACAGCGGCAACAGTTATATACAGAAGAAGATGCACAGCAGTGTAAACCAAAAGCAATTGCAGCGGCAGAACATTTAAGAACCTGTCTAGAATCTTTTTAATAAAATCGCCACGCCTGCCAATAAGC
>NZ_JBFPJH010000551.1:0-1535 GCF_040838255.1 Bacillus sp. C30
TTAATAATTTCATCTTAGTATTTCATTATTCCTGCTTTAAAAATTGTTACAATGAAACAAAAGGGGGAAAAGGAATGCGAAGTATAGTAATAGAAGAAATTAAACGACTTGATGAAGACCTTGAAGAGCTTTCTGAACTGTTGAAAACTGTAGTAAATGATGAGGCGTCAATTGGTTTTTTACCTCCACTGGAACAAAAAGAAGCAACAAATTATTGGCAAACTGTATTAGCACCAGAAGTGATATTGTATGTTGCTAAAATAAACAATGAAGTGGCAGGGAGTATTCAATTACATTTAGTTACAAAGCCTAATGGGATACATAGAGCTGAAATTTGCAAGTTAATGACTCATCCGAATTATAGACGAAATGGTATTGGGCGTTTACTTATGCAAAAAGCAGAAGAACGGGCAAAGCAAGAAAACAGATCTCTTTTAGTATTAGATACTAGAGAAGGAGATTCTTCCAATAGATTGTACAAGTCATTAGGCTTTCAAGAATCCGGTAAAATACCGGGGTATGCAATTTCTCCGAATGGTGAGTTAGATGCAACGGTTATTTATTATAAAATGATTTAGTATTTTTATTTAAAAAGAAGGATATTTTCAAACCACAAAGTTGTTATTAGGTCTGAGTATTGATTTATAAAAAGATTGATAAACCCCTGTATAATAGGGGTTTTCTTTTCATTCATTAACTTTATATTGAATGTTCAATTTGAGGGCCAATTTGTATAAGGTTTTAATAGGTTTATAAGAGGTATTATTTAAATAGGAATTTTGAAGTCTTTTGGTGAATATTAAATGTTAATCTAAAAGATGGAGGTTGCTGTGATGTTGAAACTGTTTCAATATAACTGGCAAGTTCGTGATGATTGGTTTACATTGTGCGAAGACATGTCGGCTGAAGAACTGGTAAAGAAACGGGTCGGTGGGTTCGGCAGTATACTACATACCCTATTTCACATTGTAGATGTGGAATATATGTGGATCTTAGGTTTGCGAGGTGAACCAGTGCCTGAGGAGCCATTGTTTGAAGATTATGCTAGCTTGCAAAAAGTGAAAAATCTTTCGGATCAATACCACGAGAAAGTGAAGCCATTTGTGACCTCTTGGACAAATGAAATGGATTCTCGGAAACTTTCAGAAACTGATTTCAATGAAGAACCGATTAGCTCTAGAGACGCCCCAATCAGGCGCCGAGTCATTGAATGTACACACGGAGAGATAATACGTCATGTCATTGTCCATGAAATCCACCATATCGGCCAGTTATCTATATGGGCACGTGAGGTGAGATAGGAAAGGGGCCAGTTTCCGCAAATCTGAGAGGGAGAGGGCTATTTGATAACTAGACTACCTTTGCCAATTTCGTAATTTATTTATAAACGAATGGTTTAATTGAGTATATTTAAAGCGTGTTTAGATCAATCTTTTTCAAAACACACTTTTTCTTTGTATTATTTTATCTAGGTTTATAGAGTTAATGTAATCAAACTTTTTTCGAAGCTACACTGTGATATATAATTGTAAGTA
>NZ_JBFPJH010000559.1:0-1533 GCF_040838255.1 Bacillus sp. C30
TCTTCCTTGGTCTTTGCTATTTCTTCTGCTTTCATTTCTTCCTTAACTTTTACTCTCTCTGTTACTTTCGCTTCTTCTTTAAACTTTACTATTTCTTCTGCCTTCGTTTCTTCCTTAACTTTTACTCTCTCTGTTACTTTCGCTTCTTCTTTAGGCTTTACTATTTCTTCTGCTTTCGTTTCTTTCTGCTCTTTTGTTGTTTCTTTCGCTTTTGCTATTTCTTGTACTTTTGCTTCTTTCTGCGTTTTTACTTCTTCCTTTGCTTTAACTGCTTTTTGTACTTTCGCTACTCGCTTCGTTTTCTCTTCAGCTTTCTTTTCAATTGGTGCTGTACTTGATAGGAAAGAAACATTTGCATAAGCTGTTTTTCCTTTATACTCAAATTGCAGCCATCCATCTTTTACTTGATGTGTTGATTCAATTACATCATCTTGTTTCAGTCTGCCAAGAATTTCTGATTCTGTGTTTGCTTCAGTACGTACATTTAATAGGTTTGCTGTTACATGGTAAATATCTTTTGTAAACTCCGAACTTACAAATACTTCTTTACCATTTAACTCAATTTTTGACCATCCTTCTTCAGTATGTATGACCTTTAACTTTTGTCCTTCTTTTACTTTTTCGACAATTTTTGATTCCGTAGTTGGCTTTTCACGTACGTTAAGTACATCCGCTGTTACGATAGTTTCTGCGATAGCAGATGTGGTAAAAGCCCCCAATCCAAGAACTGTTGCTGTTGCTGCGCCAATTATTTTTTTCATATTAGCCTCCATTGCGTTTTTTTGAGTTCTATCAAATGCTTCCATAAAATTAGGGAATTCCACAGAGTATCAAAACATTTGTAACAGTATATTAATACCACTTAATATACTGTTTTTAAAACTTTCTACTCCAATATTATCAAATTTTCATTTCTAATTCTATACATTATAAATCTACTTATCTTCTATAAACTCTTCATGACCTTCTACTTCACACTAGATAGTTGTCGCAATTCCTGCCAAAAATAAACTTACAATTGCTAAAAATGGCGTTCCAGCT
Organism: Bacillus sp. C30; assembly: GCF_040838255.1. NCBI lineage: Bacteria > Bacillati > Bacillota > Bacilli > Caryophanales > Bacillaceae > Bacillus > Bacillus sp. C30. Next base: position 1,042 of record NZ_JBFPJH010000559.1, read on the forward strand.
ATTGCACCTCTTAAGTGAAACTTATAGTCTTTATATCCTTTCATTTCCTCAGTACTAGGAATAACAACAAATCTTGGAGTAATCCAGCAAAATATAAGCCAATCGATTATTAATAAATCTACTAAATTGAAAATCATTACAATCCCAAAAGTATGTAAATAGGCCTCAATATACAATAATTTTCCATGGTGATGTAGTATATATGTAGAAACTAAAGGCGTTCCGAAGAGAATAATATTGTAAATAATTCCGAAATAAAACGTTTGTTTTTTTTCATTTATCGATTTTGGCAAAACTACTTTTTGAATATCTTTCGGATAATCATTTAACCAAAGGCGAGGATTATAATACGTAGACCCTAATATCATAATAGACAGTATAAAAGACATGGAAATACCGACAATCACCATTTGTTCAAATTGCCCCACAAATGTCCCTCCTTATTTGAAATTTTGACGTACGTAATTCACTTAATTAGACATTGTATGCATG
>NZ_JBFPJH010000552.1:0-1531 GCF_040838255.1 Bacillus sp. C30
GCTCATATTGATAAGAAAAACAAAAAATTATTAGAAGCTGGGTTAAAAGAGAATCTCAAAAAAGGTCTTTACTCTATTCAGTGGAAAGCTATTTCAGCTGACGGGCATCCGATTCAAGGAGTTATTCCATTCCGGATTGGATTAGCAGAAGCGGGAATAGACGATATACAAGTAGAAGAGATGGGCTATGTTCCGCAAATCGATATGATCATGGAACGTGGGGTTCTATATACAAGTTTCTCACTATTTTTAGGAGTTCTATTCTTTAATCTTATTATGTATAAAGGGAATGCAACCCCAGTTCAATCAAGGAGTAAGAGAATAATATGGATATCATTATTTGGGATATTTATTAGTTTACTATTCAATCTACCATTGCAGGCGAAAATAAATGCTGATGTTTCATGGTTAGAAGCATTCGATCCTATATTATTAAAAGAAACATTACAGCTATCTGTTTTTGGTTATGTATGGATAACTCAAATGGCTCTTATTAGTACGCTTATAATTGTTACATATTTTGCGGTGAAGCGTGAGAAGCTTTCGTCGTTTAAAGTATGGAGCATTCCAATTGTATTATTTATGGGGTTACTTGTTATGAAAGCTTTCAATAGTCATGCATATGGATTAAAGTTTAAAGAAATTGCTGTCGTTATGGACTTTCTACATTTATTCGCAGCTTCGTTATGGATTGGGGGGCTATCATCGATTGTTCTTCTTTTACGTAAAGAGGATGACAAGTGGACTATGTATTGGGATGCGATTAAGCGTTTTTCACCATGGGCAACAGGTACTGTCATAGTGATTTTATTAACGGGTCTTTTTAACAGTACATTTTTTATTCCCACGATCCATTCCCTATTTGATACGAAGTATGGATTGGCCTTATTAGCAAAGATACTTTTATTCGTGTGTATGGGGATATTGGGAATTATTCATTATGTGAAAGGGAGAATGCGAGCGCAGCAAAGGTTAGGAGCCACGGTGAAAGTAGAGTTTATCATTGGAATTATCGTTTTCGTAATCGTAGCGTTTATGACAAATGTACAAACGCCGCCGATGCCTCCTACGGGACCTTTTACAGAGAGTAAACAATTAGATAATGGATATGAACTTACTTTACATGTAAGTCCTAATAAGGTAGGACAGAATACATTTCATATTACTTTGAAGGATGAGAATGGACAGCCTGTTACTGATATGGAACAAATTGTATTGACGACTCAATCTTTAGATATGAATATGGGCAAAGGTTCATTTAAAGTTTCGGCAGTGTCACCGGGAGAATATGAAGCGGAAGGTATGTATATTAACATGACAGGAAACTGGAATATACATGTTCATGGATTAACAAAATCTCTTGATAGTTTCGATACGGATTATAAATTTATTGTAGGTGGCAGATAAAAAAGACGTTATAAATGAAAAGGAGTTTATAGAAAATGAAACGTATAAAAAAATTAGGAACAACAATGATCGCAACAATAATTGCAATGGGGATTTTTTCGTTACCTGTTAGTGCTCACGTAAC
>NZ_JBFPJH010000553.1:0-1531 GCF_040838255.1 Bacillus sp. C30
TTCAAAATCAATTGCGTAATCTAATTGATGTTCCAGTTTTTCTTGACCAGGTCACTGTAATAAACATAGATAACTGAATAAGCGATCCGTAGATGGAATAATGAAATGAAAAAACTTTACCAATCATGTTTTCTTGCGTATACGTTTGTAGTAATGTCGTATCAAGTGGAACGATGATTCCTCCTGCTATACGCATACAGAGTAATGTAATGATACCGATAATAAGTTGATCGGATAGAATGAATCCGAGAAAGAAAATTCCTTGTAGTAAATAGGCCCAACCAAATGCTCTTTTCATTTTGTCTTCATTTTTAGACATATAAAGATTAACGAGGAGACTGCCAATCATAAGTCCAGCCCCTTGAACCGCATATAAAATACCAATGTTAGTGTGGAAGATTCTTTCGGCATAGATTGTTAGAAGTAACTGATAGGCACCTCCAATAATGCCCCATGAAATGCCGACAAGAATTAATGTTAAAATAATTTTGCTTTGTAATATGTATGTATAACCATCTTTTATATCAGTGAAAAACGCTTTTTTCGTGCTAAAAGTGTCACGAGAAGGGATCTTTATTTTATAAATAATATAGGCTGAAATAAAGTATGATAGGCTATTAATAAAAAAGGCAATCTCGATACTTAAAGATTGTGCAATGAGCCCACCTAAAGAAGCTCCCATAATAGACATAAAACCATTGATTGTACTAGAAAGGGAGTTAGCGGTTACGAAATGCTTTTGATGTACGATATTTTTTAGAGTTGATTGCTTAGCAGGCTCGAATAAGCAAGAGAGTACTGATAAGCATATATTAGAAACGAAAATAATTTCAATTTTGTAGAATGCTAATAAATAAGTGAGGACGATAATTCCTCGTAAACTATCGGTAAAAATCATAATTTTCTTTTTTGAAAAACGGTCTACAATTCCGCCTATGAATGGGCTCAGAAGAAGTTGAGGTAACCCTTTGCTCATAAAGGTGAGTGCTAACATAAATGAAGATTCTGTTATGCTATAGACGAGTGTTAATAAAGCGACAGTATGAAACCAATCCCCAAGTACACTTAATGTTTGACCATAAAATAATTTTTTAAAGTTTTTATTTGTTTTAAGAAGCCTGTAATAAGAAATTGACATGAGAAATTAAACCTTATCTATAAGTGATGCCTGTACTTGTTTTTTCCATTCACTTAAATACATTTTCTCTGCTTTAGGTAGTCCAACAGGCAATTGTGTAATGAATTCTAAACTATTTCCATCAGGATCGTTAAAATATACGGAGGCGTGTGCTAATTCTGGAAAAACGATTGGCTCAATTGGCTCCATTCCAAAGTCTTTTCGCGCTGGAATTCCTTTCTGTTTGAGCCAGTGTATTGCGTTTTCTAAATCGTGTAAGCTTACTTGGAAAGCGATATGTCGTAAGGATGGATGATAATTGACTTTGTATTCTTTTCCTTCCCAAAGACCAATCCAACTTTCATTTTCTACAATCCAAAAGAAGGCGATATCGTTGTCTCTTTTATATAATTT
>NZ_JBFPJH010000554.1:0-1518 GCF_040838255.1 Bacillus sp. C30
CTCTATTTCCTATTTTTAATTTCCTCTTTCATACTTTCCACAAACGCATCTAGTTCAACAACTTCTGACTTCTCTTCACCATATTTCCGTACATTTACAGCTTCGCTTTCCATTTCCTTATCCCCAATAACAAGAACATACGGAACTTTTTGCATTTGCGCTTCTCTAATTTTATATCCTAACTTTTCATCTCGTATATCTCGTTCGACACGAATTCCGGCTTGTGCTAATTTATCTGCAATCCTATTTACATATTGTTCATGCACTGCATTTGAAACTGGAATTACTTTCACTTGAACTGGTGCCACCCACGCTGGGAACGCGCCTCCAAAGTGCTCAATTAATATTGCTAAAAAACGGTCTAAAGATCCTAAAACTGCTCGGTGAATGACAACTGGTCTTCTTTTTTCATTATTTTCATCTATATAATTTAAATCAAATTTTTCTGGCATTTGGAAATCAAGTTGGACTGTTCCGCACTGATGACTTCTATTTAAAGCATCTTTAATATGGAAATCAATTTTCGGACCGTAGAATGCACCGTCACCTTCATTTAATCTATATTTATAATTTAATGACTGTAATACATTTTCTAATGCCAATTCTGCTTGCTCCCATAATTTATCATCACCCATTGAATCTTCTGGACGAGTAGAAAGCTCTACTTCATACTCGAAACCAAAAGTTTTATACACATAGTCAATTTGCGCCAACACTGATTTGATTTCATCTTCAATTTGTTCTGGTGTTACAAATAAATGAGCATCATCTTGGCAGAAAGTACGAACTCTTAATAATCCGTTTAAAGCGCCACTAAATTCATGTCGATGCACTTGACCGAACTCACACATACGAATCGGTAATTCACGATAAGAATGTAATTTATTTTTAAACATAAGCATATGGCCTGGGTAATTCATCGGTTTTAACGCAAAACTTTTATGATCTACTTCTGAGAAATACATATTGTCTTTGTAATGTCCCCAGTGTCCTGACTTCTCCCATAATTCTTGATTCATCATAAATGGAGTACGCACTTCTTGATAATTGTACTCATTTTGAATTTCTCTTAAAAATGCTTCTAATTCATTGCGAATAATCTGTCCTTTTGGCAAGTAAAAGGGCATTCCCGGAGCCTCTTCCGAAAACATAAACAATTCAAGTTCACTACCTAATTTCCGATGATTTCTCTTTGCGGCCTCCTCAACAAAATGTAAATACTCTTCTAATTTTTGTTGAGAAGAGAAAGCAACACCATATATACGCTGAAGCACTTGATTGTTACTATCACCTCGCCAATATGCACCAGAAACATGAGTTAATTGAAATGCTTTCAAATAACCAGTAGATGGCAAATGTGGTCCTCTACATAAATCTACAAATTCACCTTGTTTATACAGTGTTACACTTTCTCCATTAGGAATTGCTTCTAAAAGCTCTAATTTCAAACTATCATTCATTTCTTGAAACAATTCTTTTGCTTCTTCTCGAGAAACCTCAACTCGCTCTATCTTTACA
>NZ_JBFPJH010000573.1:0-1517 GCF_040838255.1 Bacillus sp. C30
TAGGACATATAAAGAAATATAACCTTATTAAAGTTACAAAAAACAAAAAAAATAAACCCTACCACAACCTGTTTTTAATTGGCAAATCACTTTGGCCGGTGAACCAATTAAAAACTCAATCAGAGTAGGGGGCTTATTTATAATTGTATTTTCTACATATTTATTATAGCATGTAAAAAATATAATGTGAATAAAAACCTCTACTTTTCCAGCATTTTTCTCTTTATTTGTGGTGGAAAAAAATAGGAGGTTTTTCCGTGTTATTGCATAACTTTTTGCTTAGTCGAGCAAAAGCTGAATTAAGTCCTCGAATTAAACACTTGTCCAAAACACCAGGAACTATTAATCAAGCAATTAAGAAAGTTACTACTTATATTGATAATATTGTTCTTGAAGATGAAGGTGTTACCACAAAAGATTACCTTACCAAAAGACAATATGAAGCCTTTGAGACTGTTTTATCTTATTTAGTACAAGAAGGTTATGCCCAAGTAAGGCAAGTTCGTATTTGCAAAAAATCTGGTATTTCTAAACCAATTATTAATTACGTGTTAAATTGGTTACAAGATTTAGGAGTATGCCAACAAATAAAGGTAAGACGGCATGGAAAGATCGCCCCTTCCATTTACATCTTAACAATACATAATAACTATTTAAAAATCATTGAATACTTCAAGGTAAAATGGGCTTTAGCAATTGATGTTTGCTCTACTTTCACTAGATTTTTAAAGAACCAGATTAGTAAAAAAAATGGTGTGACAGATCATGATGATATGCAAAAAAACAAGTTAGAAACTTCGTCTTCCCTAGATCTTTTCAACATTGAAGAACAATCAAAACCTGCTGCGAATCATGAGACAAAAGAAAAATACAATAGATTACAAGACTTAAACGATTATTTGAGTGACGATCAGAAAAAAGGATATCACTACATTTTAAGTCAAGGGGTAACATACCTATCTGAAAATGATGCGTACACAATTGCATTAAGGTTGCCCCCTGACATGGATAGTATGAACACATCTGCAGAGTGGGCTTTTAAGGAATCTGTCGAATGGTTTGACAGTAATAAAGCTGAAAATAGCGCTCCTGCTCACTTTATAAAAATGTTTGGTCAAAAACTCAAATTTTATCAAGCTCGTAGAAAACGTGATGCTCAAAAGAAAATTTCACTCTTTGGTAAAAAAAATGATAGTAAATTAATTATTTATAAATTTTTCGAAGAGAACAATTAATTTTTAAAAAATACAATATAACCTAGCCTTGCTTAAAAAATCCTTATATAGCAAGGCTATTTGTCGTATCTTTTTATCTGTTAGAACCTATTCCATCATCTTCCTACTTAAAATCCTCAAACAATATTGCTCATATTCTATAAATTTATATTGTTATCTGCACTTTTGACCTCCAAAATTTACCCTTTGTAAAAATCTGAATATTCTCTTTTTTACTAACCAATTAACTTTGAAATTTACTAAGTGAAAATCTTAAATCGCTTGCTAGAGTAAGCGTAAAGG
>NZ_JBFPJH010000555.1:0-1515 GCF_040838255.1 Bacillus sp. C30
GGCGAAAAGAAGTTGAAAAACGTAAAAAGGGGACAGGAAATATAATGACAGAAGTACTAGAACTAAAAGAAGAATTACAACAAATTCAAAATAATAATTATGCTGTGCCAGAAGACGTAGACGCATATCCATACGCACAGTGGATGTTAGATTATATCGGATCACCTGATGCTGAATTACGTGATGATTTGATTTATAGTACGCTTCACAAATGGATTACAAATGATGTGTTTAGACAAAAAGAATTACGAGGATTAATGTTACAAGCAATTAGTCCTGATTATTTATTTTATAAAATTGGTGAAAAGGGAACAGATTCTGTATTTAAACGTGCGTTCTCCGTATTAATTCCGCCGCTTATTTTATCTGTTCATGAAAGAGAACCACTGTTATCTGAAGAACAGCTGTATAGTGTGGCAGAACAAGTTCTGGAATATGTCTATTTAGAAGAAGATGTAAGGGGTTACGTAGAAGGAAAAGGCTGGGCACATTCTACTGCACATGCGGCAGATGCACTAGATGCTTTAGCACGTACAATACAAAATCGTGAGTTTTCATATGCAATACTAGCTGCTGTTCGTCAGAAGGTTCGATTGAATGACTACGTATACATACACTTTGAGGATGAGAGATTAGTAACGCCAATTATGTCGTTGCGTAACCAAAATATTTTAACTGAAGAAGAGTGGAGCAATTGGCTACATAGTATAGCAATTGTTGAAGATATCCCACATCCTCAACATGATATTTTAGTACAAAATATTAGAGCTTTCTTAAGAAGTTTATATTTCAGAGCTTTAGAGAAAGAGGGCGCTACTGCCTTTACAGATGATATATTGGAGACTTTGAAGGATTTGCGTAGGTATTAAAAATAGCGTTTGAATTGGAAATTTTAAAAGAAATCCATACTTAGAAACAAAGAGAAAATATTAATTTTGAAAAATTTATTAGAAATTTATTTTTACATTGTACCCTTTCAGTATAGGCTGAAAGGGGTGTCAAATGAAAAAAATATTGAAGATAGTAAAGATTATATTTTTTGTATGTAGCAGCATTATTTTTCTTGGAACAGGCGCTGTATTCATATATCATAACTATCAATTAAGAATGGAATCGAAATTAATGAACAATGAAGGGGAACTTGTTAATTTCAATAATAAAAAAGTGAATGTTTATAACGAGGGGAGCGGGAAGGATACTTTTGTATTTATGACCGGATCTGGAATTGCCGCTCCTGTTTATGAATTGAAAGGATTATATAGTGAATTTTCGAAAGAAAACAAGGTTTCTGTAATTGAGAGAGCTGGTTATGGATACAGTGATGTTTTTCATGATGATAGAGATATTGATACGATATTAGAACAAACGAGAGAAGCGCTTATTAGAAGTGGAAATAAACCTCCCTATATTTTAGTGCCACACTCTCTATCGGGTATAGAGGCTATTTATTGGGCACAAAAATACCCAAGTGAAGTAAAAGGGATTATTGCGTTAGATATTGGTTTACCTAATCAG
>NZ_JBFPJH010000556.1:0-1509 GCF_040838255.1 Bacillus sp. C30
CTCTAAAAGTTATTATCATAATACTTATATTAAAAATTCTTACCGCTATACTAAAATTTAAACTTGATTGACATACAAAAAAGAAAGGCGAATCAAATCCCCTTTCTTTTTTGTATGTCAATCGCAATTTACCTTCTATTTCTTTTATTAATTTCATCATACGCTTGAACTTGTTTTTTAAGTCGCCTGTCGGCTTTTTTATCATGTACGACAAGAACTGCGTGTATCGCTCCTGGAACCCAAAAAATTAAGGTTAAAATGAAATTAATAATCGCTTGAAACGGCTTTCCGCAAAATAAAACAGCTACCGGCGGAAGTAAAATTGCTAATAAGTACATCATGTCTGAAAAACTCCTTAATGTTTATTTTTCGATTCTTCCCCATCCATCTCCTACACTATCAAACCTATGAAATCATGTTATTTCTAAAAGCGTATATAAGAACTCATCATTACAAAAATCACATATAATAGTATAACTAAATGAGAAGCCTCTCACTAACGTTAACAAGTTATTTTCACCTGTTCATTTATATGTATATTCTACGCCTATATGAAAAAGCCTACAAAAACAATTAACACATCCATCTTGTCCTACTTCTAAAATTGAAATACTCCAAACTTCATTGAAATGAGTATTTCATCACCTTTTCTTAGATTCCAATCGTTGTTCCTCTACTATTTCGGTTAATCCAATTGCTGAAATTACAGTACCTATTGCCTGTATCCAAATACCTATTAGCCCTATTATACGTTGATCTTCTTTATCTATATTACTGTCTTCTTTTCCCTTTTCTTCTTTTGGTATATTTTTAATACCTTCGTATGCTTGTAATCCCGCACCTAAACTTTGCATTGAATTCCCTAATACGATAATCCACTGTATTCCATTTATCTCATTCAATGCTACTTCTACTCCTAAAAAAGCGCCAATTGATTGCAAACTATTTCCAGTAATTACAAGGAAATCATTTTCTTTCATTTGTTCATTAAGATTAAAATACGTTCCTATTACATTTGAAATATTACCTAAAGCTAATAACTCAATCCCCGTTTTCGCTAGCGCTTTATTTTTATTATCTATAGTTACCTCTTGCTTCTCACATTTATCTTCATCTTTCGCATCATTAGTTGCTATAATTTGTAATATATATCCGAGAGCTTGTAATGAACTCCCTACAATAACGAGATCCGACTCAATCTTTTCTTCTCCTGCAAACCCTCTAGTTGTTCCAATTGCTGCTATAAGATTTCCTCCAACTTGAAACCATGCCCCTGTCAATTCTAAATCGCGTAGGTTCATTTTCCATCACCTATATTAAAATTTTCTAGTACATTCGAAATAAACAAATATCACCTTTAATTCATTATTCTATTTTTCATATGTAATTTTGTGCATCACATAATGTACTAATAATACAAAAGAGCACCTTTCAGGCGCTCTTTTTGACAAGGAGTTTCTCAATGAATGTATGCCGGACATGTCAATGACTCACCGTTTTTATCTATTG
>NZ_JBFPJH010000059.1:0-16002 GCF_040838255.1 Bacillus sp. C30
CTCTTTGCACAATAGGATGAAAGGAAATAGAAAAATATTAAATACATTTGCAGTTGTTATGAGTTTATTTTTACTATTATCGCAGTTACAGTTTTTGAGTCCAATTGATGAGGTAAAGGCAGAAATCACAGAGGAAGAAGGTTTTGATACGCCAACTTATCAATCTATTCATAAAGGTGATATGTATTCTACCGGTAATGTGAATTTAGGTATTAAAGCCACTGAAGCTCAGAAGAAAACGGCATTGTATTCGGATATAACATATATTTATGGGACAACACCGAATGGTTATACACGGGAACTAATTGATGTGGATGATGACCCAACGACTACAAATTCATCTAAGGCATATATTCCTGTTCCGGAGGATGCTGAAATTGAGTGGGCTGGATTATATTGGAGTTCAACACGTTACGAATTAACACAACAGCAGTATGTAGCACCAGTTAAGTTGACCACTCCTGTAGGGAAGAGCTTTCAAGTATCACCAAGTAATACGTATTACGGAGGTGGCTTACTTTATGGTTTCGGTATTGATGGTACTTATTTTTCTAACTATACAGATGTTACAGAGCTTTTAAATTCTTCTAATTCAAAAGGAGGAAGCTATACTGTAGCAAATATACCTTATCCGAATACAAAGCTTGCATATAATTCGGGATACTATTCTTTTGCTGGATGGTACATGTTAGTTATCACAAAGGATAAGTCAAAAACAAGAAAAGCGTTTACTGTGTATGATGGTGGATTAAAAAGAGCAACTGGTTCTGGTGAAAAAGAATTCACAGTGAAAAATTTTGTCGCTTCAAAAGCTGGGGATCTAGATCCGAAAGTTTCTGTTTTCGCTGTTCAAGGAGATAGATATTGGCAAGGTGATAAACTGTTTGTGCATACAGATAATGCATGGAAAGAAGTTACGGATAAATTAAATCCAACTGGTAATATATTCAATTCGACTATTTCTGAATATGAGGAGCATATGCGAGATAAGTATCCAGGTACTTTTGCTCCAGATTATAAAAATAATTTAGGAATTGATGCAGATTTAATTAGGCTACCAGCAGGATATATTAAACCAGAACAAAAAGAAATACGATTAAAAGCTGCTACATCTGGTGATGATTATGTATTAAATACACTAGCTTTCGCAGTAAATGCAACAGCGCCAGAGCTTGTCATTAATAAGGAAGTATTAAATCCGAAAGAAAAGTATGAATCCGATGATGAGGTCATATATCGCTTACGTGTGAAAAATGTTGAGCCGAATTCAACTTCAGTTGATACAAAAATTGAAGATGTTTTAGACCGTCATTTACAGTATATACCTGGATCAGTGAAGATTATTTCTGGCCCGAACGCGGGGGATCAAACAGATTTAGTGATGGATGATCAAGTTGATTATGATGTAAAGACAAGAAAATTAACAATAAGAATTGGTGAAGGTGCTAATGCCACGAAAGGCGGAATTTATACTGATAAAACGCCTGAAACAATTGTTGAATTTAAGGCGAAACTAAAAGGAAGAGAGATAGAAAGTGAAATTCCTAATATCGCCGTTGTTCAAGGAATTGATGAGTTAACAGGAAGTCGTATTGAAGCGAATGATTCTAATAAAGTAGTCGTGAAAGTAAAACCAGAACGAAACCGTGATATAGAGCAGAAAGGCAAATTGGCAGTAGAAAAATTAGCTAGAGATATAAATGGTGGAACTCTTAAAGTAGGAGAGAAACTAGAGTATACTGTTAAAGCTAAAAATACTGTGCAAAAGTCTACCTTACAATCTGTGAAAATTACAGATAAACTTCCTGAAGGAGTAGAATATGTTCCGAATACGATAAAGATAGACGGAAAGGAACAAACGGATGTAGAAGATGATGATTATGCACATATAAAAGATGGAACGATATTCGCTCATTTCGGTGACCTAAAAGGTGAAGAAGAAAAGGTTATTACGTTTGAAGTAGTTATAAAACAGGAAATGGCAAATAAGAAAATAAAAAATATAGCAGTTGTTGAATCTATTAGTGTACCAGATCAAGAGAAGCCAGAAGTCGAAACATTGGTTGACCGGTTGTATGGACAACTAGAATCAAAGAAAGAAGTAACTGGTGGAGTAGATGGAAAAGTACACGTAGATGATGAACTTGAATATAAAATTAAACTTCAAAATAAAGTTGAAAATGGACTCATAAAAGATGTTCGCATTGTTGATAAGCTTCCTAGCGGAGTGGAGTATATAGCAGGTAGTTTGAAAATGAACGGTAATTCATTGACTGATGATGTGGATGAAGATGCAGGATCATATGAGGACAATACAGTTAAAGTAAACTTTGGTGATGTACTTGATACAGAAGAAAGAATTGTAACTTTCAAGGTGAAAGTTACAAAGGAATCGCTAAAAACAAAAGAAATAGAAAATATAGCGATTGTGGAAGGGAAAACACCAGATGGTGAAGATTTACCACCAGAAAAGCCAACTGTAAAAACGAAAGTGGAAGCGAAGGAACCAAAGGTTATAAAGACAGTTTCTGATGCAGATGAAACAAAGGTAGAAAAGGCAACATTGCAAAGTGAGAATGAAGAGTTTACATGGCATGTAAACTATAATTTTGGAAATGACGTAGCAAATGTTGAAAAAATAGTATTACAAGATGATTTAGAAGATATTTTAAAAGTAGTACAAGTAAGACTTGTAAATGTAAATGGTGAAGAGATACAAGTTATACCAGAAATCGATGAGCAGTCGAAAAAGGTGAAAATTGAACTACCGAAGCGAGATGGCAGTTACGAATATCTTATGAATAAATCGTATACGATGCATATTAAATCAAAGCTAGATATGAGTATGAGTATGGGTGTGGATATTTTAGAAACTTATACTGCAAAGGGTGGTATACGAAATAAAGCGGAGTTACTATTTGATCAAAAGAAAATTGTATCGAATGAAGCATTAATCATACCACCATCTTTTGGGGAAATTGAGATTCAGAAAGTAGATGCGAAGGATGAAAATCTCAAATTAGAAGGTGCAGTATTTCAAGTGATAAATCAAGCTGGAACTGTAGTGTCTGAATTAACAACGAATAAAGATGGTATAGCGATTTCTAATGCGTTATTAGTAGGGAAATATACGCTGAAAGAAGTACAAGCACCAAACGGATACATGCTTTTGAAAGAGCCAATTGAAATTAATGTAACGCAAGAAACAACTGCACAGAAAATAAAGATAGAAAATCATAAAAATGAATGGATTATCCCCGAAACGGGTGGTATAGGAACAATTATTTTTTATGTAATTGGTGGAATATTGATGTTCATTACATCTTTCTTCTTCTTTAGAAAAAGAAAGATTATGAAATAGATTAGTAGTTTGCAAAAATGGTATACACAATAGGGGAGTGGAATTTGATGAAAAAGATTTTTAGCACATTTTTAATATGTATTTTAGCTTTTTCGACATTAATGAATATGACGGTTAGTGCTGAATCAAAAAATACAGGTACTTTAACGATTCATAAGTATGAGCAAGGTAAGGATGCGAAGCCTGGTGTAGAGGGCAATGGCAAAGAAGGACAAAGTGTTCCAGAGGGGGCAAAGCCTTTAAAGGATGTAACATTTGAAATTAAACGTATTGCATCATTTGAACAAACTTCTGATGGAAAAGTAGTAAAAGAAAATATTAATAAAGTAACGGATAGCGTTATTACAAAAGTGACAGACGCAAATGGAATGGCAGTCTTTAATAATCTTCCATTAGGACGTTATGAAGTAAAAGCTGTTAAAGGTCCAGACCATATTGAATTAGATAAGAGTACTTTTATTGTTGATATTCCAATGACAAGTGCAGACGGTAAAGATTTAAACTACGATGTTCATATTTATCCAAAGAATGAAACGAAACGTGGTTCAGTAGAATTAATAAAAAAAGGTGAAGGGGACAGTGTGTTACCAGGTGCGGAATTCCATTTATTCAAAAAAATGAAGATGGCACAAACACACAAGTAAAAACACCACTTCCACTAGTAACAGGATCAGATGGTAAAATTAGTGTAGATTCTTTAGAGTATGGAAACTATTATTTTATAGAGGAAAAGGCTCCAAAAGGTTATTTAACAAGTAAAGAAGAATATCCTTTTGCTATTAAAGAAACTGGTAAACTAGTTAAGTTAGAAAAAGATGTAAAGAACTATAAAGAGCCTACAATTGAAAAAACGATTAACGACAGTTCAAAGAACGCGGGAATAAATCGTGAAACAGAGTATAAGTATGATATTAAAACATTGCTTCCTGAGGATATTCAAACGTATCAAAATTATGTTGTAACCGATGTTTTAGATGATCGTTTAGAGGTTGTTGGAACACCAATTGTAATGATTGATGGTAAAAAAGTTGATGAGAGTATTGTAAATGTAATTGTTGCTGGACAAAAGGTTATTGCTTCAGTGGAAGATTTTTCGAAAGTAACAGGGAAAGAATTACACTTGCAAATTACTGCAAAAATTAAAGGTGATGTTCAATCTGGAGTGGAAATTCCGAACAAAGCAGTACTTGATTTTGTAAACAAAGATGATGTTTCATCAGAAAAAGATGGAAAACCATCAAACGAAGTAGTGGTTACACCAACAATGGGAAATATAAAAATTGAAAAAATTGATGGTAAGAATAAGTCTCTGAAATTAGAAGGTGCAAGATTCGAATTACGAGATAAAAAGGGAAATATTGTAGTAGTAAACAAAAAGAAAATGGATGATATCACTGATGCAGATGGTATTATTACATGGAATGAAATCCCGTACGGTGAATACCAAATTGTTGAAACAGAAGCACCAAAGTATATAGATGAAGATGGCGCAGTAGAGCAATATCAAAAATTAAGAGATCCGATTGAGATTAAGATTGATGAAAAACATCAAAAAATAGAGCTACAAGTAGAGAACAATAAAAGCGGCTGGATTATCCCACAAACAGGTGGTATAGGAACAGTTTTATTCACAGTAGTTGGTTTGTTATTAATGGTGACAGCGGCGTTTATTTTCTTTAGAAAGAAACCTGTGAAGAATTCTTAATTAATATTTTTATAATAATTGAGTTTGGAAAAGAGGAAAGGCATATTGCTTTCCTCTTTTCCACATTTTATCCGTAGCGAAAGAGGCTGTTATGAAAAAAAATATTATTTTTGGAAGTATATTTTTGCTAGGCTTAAGTATATTTTTATATCCGATTGCAAGTAATTGGTTTGCAACGAGAACGCACTATTCGGAAGTAAGTACGTACGATGAAGCAGTAAGTAATTTACAAAAAGAAGAAATTGAACGTAAGGAGAAAGAAGCACGGGAATATAATGAAAAAGTTCAAAGTACGATGCAAACATTTTCGGACCCATTTCATGAAAATAGTGATGAGAACAAAAGTTCGCGTATAGATATGTTAAATATCGGTGATGTTATGGGATATGTAGAAATTCCAAAAATTGATGTGAATCTTCCGATTTATCAAGGGACGACTGAAGACGTACTAACCCGCGGAGTTGGACAACTGAACGAATCTTCATTACCAGTAGGGGGAGAAAATACGCATACAGTTTTAACGGGGCATCGTGGTTTACCTTCAGCACTAATGTTTACTCATTTAGATAAAGTTGAAAAGGACGATATATTTTATATTCATTCATTAGATAAAGTACTTGCCTATAAGGTAGATCAAATAAAAGTTGTATTACCAAATGAAACAGGAGATTTATTAGTTGTACAAGGAGAAGATTATGCAACATTAATTACATGTACCCCTTATGGAGTGAACACGCACAGGTTACTAGTGAGAGGACACCGGGTTCCATATGATGCTGGAGCAAAAGAAATGATTACAAAACCTTTCATTTTAGAAGATTGGATGATCGTTTTTCCTATTGTTATTATTTGTATCGTCCTTCTAATGATTTATTTGAAAAAACGAAAATAGTATGTATTGAGTGGTGAGTGTGTGAGAAGGGGATTTATAAGTTTATTATTGTTCCTCGTAGGGCTTTCATTATTTATATACCCAACGGTTGCTAATTATATAAACAATTATGTATATAAAACAAGAGTAATAAGTTATGAGAAAATGGTTGCTAATTTAAAAGTAGAAGATGTTAATGAGAAATTTCGTAGGATGGAAGCATATAATAGCTTATTAGGTAGAACTACTTTTAAAATGAATGATCCATTTGTTCATGATATAAAAGTAAATAACAAACAGTTAGATTTTATAAATAAAGATGAAGTATTTGGTACAATTACAATTCCGAAAATAGATGAAGAGTTACCATTATACTTAGGAGCAAGTCAAGATAACTTGAGTAAAGGAGTCGGACAAATTGAAGGGACTTCTTTACCAATCGGTGGACAAGATACGCACGCTGTATTAGCAGGACATCGTGGATATCACGGCGCAAAGATGTTTCGCCACCTGGATCGATTAGCTGATGGCGACACATTTTATGTCAGTGTACTAGGGAAACAACTTGTTTATAAAGTAATTGGGCGTGAGATAATTAATCCAAATCAAGTTGATAAATTGAGTGTAATAAAAGGACAAGATAGAGTTACATTACTTACATGTGAACCATATACATCTAGTAAATATCGATTGTTAGTATATGGAGAGCGAGTAGAAACAGACCAAAATGAAATTGAACGACAAAACAAAAGTATAGTAGAAGTTAGGAGTCATGAAACAAGAGATTTATTTGAGAAACTGGCTTTTGGCATAGTAGGTCTAATTGTAATTTGTATTGGGCTGTATGGTTTACTAAAAAGGAAAAACTAGTGATGAAATATATAATAAAAGAAAATGCCACTTCAAAAAAAAGAAGTGGCATTTTTTATATTTCCTCTAAGCTATTAACTGGAACCGTTAATTCGCGTTTTGGATTTGTTACTTCGTATATGCGGGCGGTTTCGTTGCTTTCATCGACGTGTTGAATCATAACAGGCATGCCTTGAAAACTGACATTGGCTTCTTCAGATGACTCGGAAAGCTCTTTTGCGCGTTGTATATTCATTTATATTCCTCCCATCATTATTATCTTTGCAAAAAAGGAGGAATAATATACCATTTCGAGACATTTTTAAAGTTTTTGTATTATTTGTAATGTTTCTTTAATAAAAGAAGAAAAGATGGAATCCGGGTAGGATTGTATCTTTTGAGCGGCTTCCGTAGCTTCCTCCAGAGCCCTTTTTTTATCGTTAAGTTTTACATAACAAAGGGCACGATATGCACCTGCTGTTGTAAGCCACGCTTGATCAAGTGGATGGTTCATATAATCCGGCATGATACCACGTTGCAATGCTTGTAAAGCTTCCTCGTAATGTTTCAATCCGTATAAAGCTTTTCCTTTTTCAAGATAATACAATCCGTCGTCTTGAAAAAGTGGCTCATCTTTTAGTTTCTCTCGAAATTGTTCTAGATGTTTTAATGCGATTGTATATTCATTAGTAATCGTGTTGTAGTAGTAAGCTTTTAAAATATCAATAATCGCAATGGATAGAGTATCTTCTGTAAAAATGGCAAATTGCTCAGATTTTTTTATGTAATATAAATATTGTTCTTTATCAGCTGTAATGACTTTTTGGTAAGATAAAATCCGATAAAATTCGTCTGTTTTAAAATATACTTGATGCTTTTTTGAAAACTCGAGTGCCTCTAATATTGTTTTTTCACATGTTTCATAATCGCCGCATGCTAGTAAAATGATGGCTTCATATAAACATAACTCGATATGTATAATGAGATCCATTTCTAAATGTTTCTCCTCATAATCATTTCTAATACTAGCTATAAGTTGTAAACATTCACCATACTTTTTACGTGTGAATATCGTAAAGGATAATTTTAATTTTGTTTCCGTACTGTCCCGGTATAACGTATATTTTTCAAAAATAGAAGTAGCCTTTTCAACGTAATATTCAATGTTGTAATCTTTCATAATCGCCGCAGCTGTTACAAATTGTTTATATAAACGAGCGGTATTTAAAGTAGAAGGTAGCTCTTTTTGAACGATAGGTAGTAAAGTCTCATATACTTCATCACATTTATTTGCCTTTATTAGTTGTTCCATTTGTTGAATGATTTCTACAATTTCTACATCATCTTCTTCTAGTAAAAAACTCGTTTCGCATCCAAGTTTTTCAGCGATGTATTGTAATGTTTTCATGGAAGGTGTAGCTTTTCCATTTTCAATTTGACTTAACATACTTTTTGTCAGTTCTGAACCTGCTAATTCAGTTTGAGTAAGCTTTTTTTCTTTTCGTAACGTTTTAATTTTCTCGCCGAGAGTAGCCATCATATGCTCCTTTATAATCAAAAAGTTAAATATAATTAAACTTTTCGTTGTGAAAATTGGAAAGTTGTATATATAATAAGTTTAGCACAATTTAACTTTTAAAGGGAGAGTGTCATAATGGGGGATGTAAGTATAGGTCAAAATGATTGGAAAATGAAGATTGCAACGAGAAATATTATTTTAATGATGATTGGAAAAATGACGTCCTTGTTAGGGGCGGGTATTTATACGTTTGCAATGGGATTATACGTATTAAAGACAACTGGTTCAGGAATGGGGTTTGCAACTACTCTTATTTGCGGATCAATACCAAGAATGATCTGTGGCCCAATTGCAGGTGCTGTAGCTGACCGTGTGAACCGAAGATGGCTTGTAATTGGCACTGATTTATTAAGTAGCTTAACAATGCTTATCATGTTTATTCTTGCTACTATATTTGGACCATCACTTCTGTTTATTTATGTATCAGCGGCATTATTATCAATTTGTGCAAGTTTTTATTCTGTTTCATTAACTTCGTCTATTCCTAATTTAGTAGATGAGGAGCGTATTCAAAAAGCGAGTGCTTTAAATCAGACGGCATCATCTCTATCGAATATTTTAGCGCCGATTATTGGAGGAGTTGTATTTGGTTTCTTTTCAATCAAAACATTTTTCCTGTTAAATAGTATTACATTCTTTTTAGCAGTTATTGTACAATTATTCATCGTATTTGATTTATATAAAAAAGAATTGGCCGAAAGTAAAGAGCATTTCTTGACGAGTATAAAAGAAGGTTTTTCATATGTGAAACGACAGCATGAAATATATGGTTTAATGAAAATTGCAGTAGGGGTAAACTTTTTTGCGAGTGCACTTTTCGTTTCGCTTCCATATATTATTATTAAAAATTTGCATTTATCCTCGAAGCAACTCGGTGTTGTAGAGGGAATGTTAGCAGTCGGGATGCTAATTGGTGCAATTGTTTTATCAGTACGTAAAGAAGTGAATAATCCGTTTCGCTCTGTTTATATTGGACTGTTTTTATTTGCGGGCTTGAGTTTATGCACAGTCTTTCCGTTGTTAGTTATCATTCCGAAAGTAGCAAGTTTTATTTACTATATCACTTTTATGATTTTAACTGGTATATCAATGATGGTTGTAAATATCCCGATGCAAGTACATATGCAAAAGACGACAGATCCAAACTATTTAGGACGTGTATTCGGTCTACTTGAAACAATTTCTACTGCAATCGCACCGCTTGGAATGATTGTATATGGATTATTATTAGATATGTTACCGACTAGCATTGTTATGATGACATTAGGTGGAGGGTTATTATTAGTTGTATTAGTTGGAGTAAGAAAGCAAGTGGCGAAAAAGCAAGTGGATGTGTCGGCCTAAAAATAAGAAAGTAATAAAAAATTGACTGGAAATATAAAAATGACCAAATTAGTATTTTAGTTTTTGAAACTCCTTTTCATGCATGTTACAGTAAAGTGAGCAGGCAAAGAAAAGGAGAAAACATCATGAGAAAATTAAGTTTTGTAATGCTTTTTCTGTTAGTCGTAATGACTGGATGTAGTAATTATGACACGTATATTGAAACAGGTATGCAATCATTGAAAAATGAAAAATATAGTGATGCGATTATGTGGTTTGAAAAAGCGGAAAAAGAGAAATCAGGAAATGAAGCGAAGGCATATAAAGAAGTCGCTCAGTTACTAGATCACGGTGCGACAGCATTAAAAGACGGTAAGTATTCAGAAACGAAAGATATTGCAAATGAAGTGTTACAAAAGAAAAAAGATGATGCACTTGAAAAAGCTGTGACATCAAATGCAGAGAATATGCTTCAAAAAGCAAAAGATGTGGAAGAGAAAGTAAATGAAAGAGTAGCGAAACGAAAAAAGGTAAATGAAGAAGGAATCGATAAATTAATTAAAGCTGTTGATAGTATAGATGATGTAAAAGAAAAAGAGAAAAAAGTTTCAGAAGCATTAGATAAGGCTGAAGAGGCACAAGCAAAAATTGAGGATAAGAAAAACAAATAGAGTTATAGTTTAAAAGGCTGTCGTGTATAACGACAGCCTTTTAATTTTTTTCTGCAAAAGAAGTAATGCTATGTAGTAAAAAAGAAATTATTTTAGAATTCCATCTGTCCTCATGATGAATGGTATAAATATTACGCTGAAATTCAAAATCAGGGATCGGTATATAGCATAGCTCATTTCGTTGTACTTCTTGCTCAATAGCAAGTTTTGAAATAAAGGCAACCCCATTACCATATTTTAAAATGTGTTTCATCGTTTCTAATGAATCTAGTTCAATTTCTGATTGGAATGTAATGTTATGTTCTAACGTCCATTGTGTAAGTAAATCTCTCGTTGTAGATGGATTACGATGCAATAATATACGTTCTTTTTCGATATCTTGTAATGATACATTTGTTCTTTTAGAAAGATGATGTTCTTTGGAAAAGGCAAGAACAAGTGTATCAGGTATTATATTCGTTTGTTTTAGAAGTGGTTCGTCAAACGGTGCCGCAGAAATTACCCCGAGATCAATTTCATGATTTTGTAGCATCGTTCGAATTTCAGGAGCTGTTTTTACTATGAGTGTTATTTTTATATTTGGAAATTCGCATTGAAATTGGTGAACAACTTCTGGTAAAAGATAAGTCGCGGGTACATAACTAGCACCAATTGTTATAGCGCCTTTATTAAAATCTTTAAACTCTTGTGTGACCCGCCTAGCTTCTTTCATAAGTGCATCTATTTTACAAGCATAATGATGCAACGCTTCACCAGCTTCTGTTAAGAAATACCTTCCGGAACGTAATTCAAATAAAGGCACACCAAGTTCCTCTTCTAAGCTTTTTATATGAAACGTAATAGTAGGTTGTTTAACGCCAAGTTTTTCTGCAACAATAGTAAGCTTTTTGTATTTCTTAATAAGCACTACAATTTCTAATTTTAAGAGATTCATGATAAGTTGGCCCCTTTTTCTTCTAACTATAGAAAAAATCTATAGAAATAAATAGTTTATTAGAGATTTTTTAATTTAATCTTTACAGTACATTAACATTCAGTATAAAACTTCCAGATAGAATGAAAGCAGGTTAAGAATGAGGGGAGAGAGGTGAAACGATGGATATTAAAATTCATGGATTAGAAAAGGCATTTGGGAAAACACAGGCGTTAAAGCCGTTACAGATTGTAATGAAAAAAGGGGAATTCACCACACTTTTAGGACCTTCAGGATGCGGGAAAACGACTTTACTTAGAATGATTGCAGGGCTTGAGGAACCGGATAAAGGTGAAATATATTTTGGAGATAAGTGCATGTATTCTTCTGCTAAAAAGATAAAAACATCTCCTCATGAGCGGAATATCGGCATGGTATTTCAAGATTTTGCTTTATGGCCGCATATGACTGTATTTGAAAATGTTGCATTTGGTTTAAGGGCTACAAAGCAAACGAATCACTTAAGAGAAAAGGTAGAAGATGCGATAAAGCGAGTTCGTTTGCAAGGTATGGAGAAAAGATATCCGCATGAACTCTCAGGTGGACAGCAGCAACGTGTCGCATTTGCTAGAGCAATTGTAACGAAACCTCATTTTATTTTGTTCGATGAACCGTTAAGTGCACTCGATGCAATTTTGCGAGAAGAAATGCGATTAGAACTTATGGACATCGTTCATTCAATTGGTTTAACGGCATTGTATGTAACACATGATCAAACAGAAGCTATGTCAATGTCAGACCAAATTATTGTCATGAAGCAGGGTGAAGTATTACAAAAAGGAACACCAGAAGACATTTATGTGAAACCGTCTCATGAATTTGTTGCAAAATTTGTTGGTAAGGCAAATTGGCTTGTAGAGGGGAAAAAAATGATTCGTCCAGAGCATGTGAGCTGGACAAAAAATGACTTGTGCGAAATGTATACAGGTGAAGTTCAGCACGTTACATATGTAGGAGAACGTTATGAAGTGAAAGTAAACATGGGGACACTCGGTGTATGGACAGCTTATCACAATAGTAAGCTAAGCGTTGGTAAACCGGTATCGTTATATGTACCAAAAAAATGTATTCATCATATAGGGGGAGAATCGTATGAAGAAATTCAGTTCGCTTAAGTCTTTATTTGTATGTACTTTACTATTTTCTGCTGTAGTAACAGGTTGTAGCTCAAAGACAGGCAGTGTAGATGCAAAAAATAAAAACGCTAATGAAAAGAAAATTGTTGTATATAGTGCAGGACCAAAAGGATTAGCAGAAAAAATTCAAAAGGACTTTGAAAAGAAAACAGGGATAAAAGTAGAAATGTTTCAAGGAACAACAGGTAAGATTTTAGCAAGAATGGAGGCTGAAAAGAAAAATCCAGTCGTTGACGTTGTCGTACTTGCTTCTTTACCAGCGATGGAAGGATTAAAAAAAGATGGGCAAACGTTAGCTTATAAAGAAGCAAAACAAGCTGATAAGCTTCGTTCTGAATGGTCGGATGATAAAGGACATTATTTTGGATATAGTGCTTCAGCATTAGGAATTGTGTATAACACAAAAAATGTGAAGACAGCACCTGAAGATTGGAGCGATATAACGAAAGGAGAATGGAAAGGGAAAGTGAATCTTCCAGATCCAGCACTTTCAGGTTCAGCTTTAGACTTTGTAACAGGATATGTGAAAAAGAATGGACAAGATGGATGGAATTTATTTGAACAGCTTAAGAAAAATGAAGTTACAGTAGCTGGGGCAAACCAAGAAGCGTTAGACCCAGTTGTAACAGGAGCGAAAGATATGGTAATCGCGGGTGTTGACTATATGACGTACAGTGCAAAAGCAAAGGGTGAACCGGTTGATATCGTATATCCAAAAAGCGGAACAGTCATTAGTCCACGTGCAGCAGGCATTATGAAGGATAGTAAAAATGTAGAAGGTGCAAAAGAGTTTATTGATTATTTATTATCAGATGATGTGCAAAAACAAGTTTCTAAAGCGTATTTGTTGCCAGGTAGAAAAGATATAAAAGCTGAAAATAGACCGAATGTAGAAGAGATTCCAGTATTAAATATTGATTGGAAAACAGTTGAGAAAGAACAAGATGAAATAGCAAAACAATTTAAGAAAGTATTTCAATAAGATGGTGATTACTTGGTAAATCGATTCGTATCAGTAAGACAAGTTGGAATGACAGTAGCGTTGTTACTTGTGGCGATGTTAATCGTCATTCCGCTTTTTCTCATTTTATTTTCTAGTGTATATGAAAATAGCAGTTGGAATTTTTTAAAGCCTTTTGAAGTCATGCAGAGTGGTGGATTAGCTGGTATTTTTCTAAATTCGATGCTTCTAGGTGTACTCGTTGTAATAGGAGCTACAATATTTGCGTTTCCATTGGCGTTCATTATGAGCAAAACAGATGTAGGAAAGTATAGTAAGTTAGATATTGTTTTTATGATCCCATTTATGACCCCGCCCTATATCGGATCGATGGGCTGGATTTTGTTCATGCAACCTAACGGTTATTTTGAACAATTTTTTCCGGCTTTAAAGCCGATTTCATCATCGTTTTTTAGTTTAGGCGGTATGGTTTTAATTATGAGTCTGCATTTATTCCCATTCCTTTACTTCATGTTGAAAAACACGTTACTTCAGATTGGGAGTAGTAAAGAAGAAGCTGCAGCAGTACATGGTGGAAGTTTTTTCTATCGTTTAAAAAAAATAATACTACCGTTATTGTTATCAAGTTATGTAATGGGTGCTTTACTCATTTTCGTAAAGACGATTGCTGAATTTGGAACACCAGCTACATTTGGACGTAGAATAGGATTCCATGTGTTAACATCTGAGATTCATAAATTTATCTCTAGTTGGCCGATTGATTTTGGCAGTGCCACAGCATTATCTTCTTTATTACTTAGTGCGTGTATGCTCATTTGGTATATGCAAAATGTATTGAATCGAAAGTATACATATGCAATGGTTAGTGGAAAAGGTGTGAAATCTAAAAGGTATACTTTGTCTATAGTTACACGTTTTATAGCATGGGTTTATGTAATTGGTTTACTAATAGTAGCAATTGGAATCCCATACTTTTCTATACTTATTGCTTCTTTGTCGAAGTTAAGAGGCGGTGGCTTACATTTTAATAACTTTACAACAAGCCATTATGAAGCATTATTTACAATTGGTTCTCCGGGATTAGAAGCTTTATGGAACAGTTTTCTTTTTTCACTCGTAACGGCGATTGTTGCTGTAATTATTGGCGTATTTTTGGCGCTTATGATTCGAAAGGGGAAAAAGTCCTCTGAAAAATGGCTTGATATGTGCGGCATGTTACCGAATATGGTACCAGGAATAGTGATGGTTGTAGGGCTTATTTTATTTTGGAATTCACCCTATATGCCTATGTCAATTTACAATACACCAGTCATGGTTATCGTAACGTATGTTGTTCTCTTTTTACCTTATACGGTGCAGTATGTAAAAGCATCGCTCGGACAAATTGATGATTCTCTTGTACAGGCAGGAAGTATTTTTTCCGGGAATTATATTTATATTTTTAGAAAAATAATATTGCCGCTTATTATTCCAGGAATTCTTGCTGGATGGGCGATGACATTTACGATTTCGATAAGAGAGTTAGTAGCATCGCTTCTCGTACTACCTCCATCAGTAGAAACGTCAGCAACGTTTATTTTTGCTCAATTTGAACAAGGAGAAGTATCTATAGGAATGGCAATGGCTGTTGTTTCTGTTGGGCTTACAACAATGTGCTTATTACTTCTGCAACATATGGAGCAAAAACGAAAAGGGGTAGCATGATGAGGATGGAAGTATGGGGAGGAGCGGGAGAATACGGTCGTTCCTGCTATTTTGTAAAAAATAAAGAGACAAAAATAGTATTTGATTGTGGTATTAATCGATCATATGAGGATAGTTATCCCAAAATAGAAAGAGAAGTTGTTCCATTTTTGGATGCAGTATTTTTATCACATATTCATGAAGACCATACGATGGGTTTACCTTTATTGACGAAGTATGGATATAAGAAAAAAATTTGGACGACTCGTTATACGAAGGAGCAACTTCCAGCTTATTTTGAAAAATGGGGAAACTACAATCTTTCAAAAGGGTGGAATTTACCTTATAACGATCAAAATATTAAAGATCTAAATTATGTATGTATTGATGAGATTAGTAATCCAAATGAATGGATACAGATTACACCAACGTTGCGGTTTCAATGGGGGTATAGTGGGCATGTATTAGGAGCTGTTTGGTTTTTAGTGGATATGTGTAATACATACGTATTTTATTCTGGTGATTATTCAGCAGAATCTAATATACTACGAGCTAATTTACCTGAAGATTTGCGAAGCGATATAAAAATTGCTATTGTAGATGCCGCTTATCACACTGATGATGTTTCACAAAAGGAACGAGTAGACGAATTATGTGCAGAAATTGAACGAGTTGCTCAAAATAAAGGAACGGCATTACTACCACTGCCCTCACTTGGTAGGGCGCAAGATATAGTATTGTATTTATATGAACGATATCAAGAACTTCCAATTATAGTAGATAAAGAAATTTTTGCTGGATTTGAAGAGATGTTCATATATAAAGATTGGTTAAAAAATAATGAAAAACTTGAACGGGTTGTGGAGGATTTAAAAAGAAACATAATAGTT
>NZ_JBFPJH010000557.1:0-1507 GCF_040838255.1 Bacillus sp. C30
TTATTAAATAACAGGACTCGTGTTTTTTAGAAAATCTCATTACCTTTCAAACAACTTCATTGTATAAAAATAAAAAAGAGCCGCAATTATTTGCGCCTCTTTTAAAATTATAACTATTTAACGACCACGTCTTTGCTGACCTTGCTTTGTACTACTTTTTTTATTACTTGGCTTATTAAATGATCGGTTGTTATCATTTCTCGAACTATTTCTTGAATCGTTTCTTGGACCACCTTTTGAACCACTTCTTGAACCTTCACGGCTATCTCTTTGACGATATTGACCTGATTTCTTTGGAGCCGGCTTTTGTACCGGTTTTCCATTTTCATCTACATTTTTTATCATCGGTTGTTCGATTATTTGTCTTTGTATTGGTGCACCAAGCGTTTTTTCAATTTCTTCTAAATGTTTTTCATCTTTCGCTGCAACGAACGTAATTGCAAGACCTGATCCACCTGCACGTCCTGTTCGGCCAATGCGGTGAATATAACTTTCTACATCTTCAGGGATATCAAAATTAAATACGTGCGTTACACCATCTACATCAAGTCCACGAGCTGCTACATCAGTCGCAATTAAGTACTGAATTTTAGCTTCGCGGAAACTCTTCATGACTCTTTCACGTTTCGCTTGAGGTATATCACCATGAAGTTCAGCACAATTATAACCTAGTCCTTTTAAATTATCATACAGCTTACTTACTCTAACCTTTGTACGACAGAAAATAACTGCTAAAAATGGCTGATCACGATCCATAACAAAACGAAGTGCATCTGGCTTTGCACGATCTGTCGTCTCAATGACACGCTGCTCAATTGTATCTACCGTTACTTCTTCACTTTGTACTTGAATCATTTGCGGCTCTTCCATATAACGTTTCGCCAATTTTTTAATATCTTTTGGCATCGTTGCTGAGAATAACATCGTTTGTTTACTATCAGGTGTCTCATCTAAAATATCTTCAATATCATATAAGAATCCGAAATAAAGCATTTGATCTGCTTCATCTAGTACAATCGTTGAAAGATTACTTAAATCAATTGTTTCACGTCGTATATGATCTAATAATCGTCCTGGTGTCGCTACAACAATATGTGTATTACCTTTTAATTTTCTCAATTGTTGTGCTACATCTTGTCCGCCATATATCGCTAGTACATTAATATCTTCTCTTTGAACAAGCATTTTTTTAATTTCAGTTGTAATTTGCAGTGCTAGTTCCCTTGTTGGTG
The DNA here is from genome assembly GCF_040838255.1 of Bacillus sp. C30. Lineage (NCBI taxonomy): Bacteria > Bacillati > Bacillota > Bacilli > Caryophanales > Bacillaceae > Bacillus > Bacillus sp. C30. Next base: position 1,233 of record NZ_JBFPJH010000557.1, read on the forward strand.
CAACAATTAAAGCCTGAACATCACTAGACTCTGGATCGATTTTTTCTAAAATCGGTAACACGAATGCTAACGTTTTACCCGTTCCTGTTTTCGCCTGCCCAATAACATCTTTACCTGACATAATAACAGGAATTGCCTTCTCCTGAATCGGTGTTGCTTCTGTAATTCCATTTTCACGTAATGTATGATTAAAAGTTTCACTAATTCCTAATTCTAAAAAGTTTTTCAAATAGACCACTTCTTTTCCTTATTTTTCACATTAGCTTTCATTGTAC
>NZ_JBFPJH010000558.1:0-1505 GCF_040838255.1 Bacillus sp. C30
GTTTTATTAATAAAAAGGTTTAACGGTAGTTTAAATTTACGAATGTAGGCTAAAGTTAAATCATGAGTATCCGGAATACGCATAGGACCTGCGTTAAAATATAATCCTGCACTAAATGGTTCCCGAATCGTATACACCCTGCCACCTATTCTGTTATTTGCTTCTATAATCGTTACCTCGTGCCCAGCCTCTTTTAATAAAGATGCTGCAACTAATCCAGACATCCCTGCACCGGCAATTGTAATCCGTTTGGGGTTATTTGTTTTGGCAAGCCCCTCGTGAATAATTTGAAGCATTTTTTCCATCGATAATGGATTCCCCATGCCAATTCCCCTTTTACGAAGGATTTCACTGAATTATATTCGTTTAACAGAATTCCTATGTTTCATTCAAGTAATTGAGCGGATACATTTTCAATTACTTGAATATCTTTTATAAAATGTAATAAAATAGATATGAAACTATAGAAGTAAGACGTATTATCTTACATAATAAAATTAATGAAATAGCGAGGAATTTTGAAATGAAAAAAGGTATTAACCGTGTTGTATTAGTAGGAACAGGAGCAGTTGGATGTAGCTATGCTTACTGCATGATTAACCAAGCTGTAGCTGAAGAATTTGTTTTAGTTGATGTAAATGAAGCAAAAGCTGAAGGAGAAGCAATGGACTTAAGCCATGCCGTTCCTTTCGCACCAGCTCCAACAAAGGTTTGGAAAGGTAGTTATGAAGATTGTAAAGACGCAGACCTTGTTGTAATTACAGCTGGATTGCCACAAAAGCCAGGTGAAACACGCTTAGATTTAGTTGAGAAAAACGCTAAAATTTTCAAGCAAATTGTTCGTAGCATTATGGATAGTGGATTTGACGGTATCTTCTTAATCGCAACAAACCCTGTAGATATTTTAACTTACGTAACTTGGAAAGAATCTGGATTACCGAAAGAACGCGTAATCGGTTCTGGTACAACTCTTGACTCAGCTCGTTTCCGCTATATGTTAGGTGAGTACTTCGATATTGGACCTCATAACATTCACGCTTATATTATCGGAGAGCATGGTGATACAGAACTTCCGGTGTGGAGTCACGTATCAATTGGTATTCAAAAACTACAAACGCTTCTGGAAAAAGACAACACATATAACCAAAAAGATTTAGATGATATTTTCGTAAACGTTCGTGATGCAGCTTATCACATTATTGAACGAAAAGGTGCTACATACTACGGCATCGGCATGTCACTTTTACGTGTTACGAAAGCAATCTTAAGCAATGAAAACAGCGTATTAACTGTATCAGCATATCTTGAAGGTCAATACGGCCAACAAGATGTTTATATCGGCGTACCTGCTGTTTTAAACCGCGGCGGTGTTCGTGAAATTTTAGAAGTTGAACTAAGTGAAGAGGAAGAATTAAAATTCGATCACTCTGTTCAAGTGTTGAAAGAAACAATGGCTCCTGTTCTTTAATCATATTTTTCAATCAAAAAAGCAATCCGATTTATAT
>NZ_JBFPJH010000060.1:0-15924 GCF_040838255.1 Bacillus sp. C30
ATTTAATGGAAGAACAATGTATTTCTATAAACGTTAATTTAAAAAATAGAGAATATGATTAAAAAAAGTATGCAATTTGAACACGTAAGGAATAATGCCTGCTTTCTTACGTGTAATACAAAACATGCAATCACATATGCCAAATAAAGAAATACGAAAAAGAGAATTACTTTATAATGAAACTTATCACCATTCGATAATGTTAATACAATGGAAAAACCACTCCATAATAGAAAATGATAAAATATAACATGTAATATTCTCATGGAACCTTCTCCTTTGACATGCTCTATTTTATTAATATATGGGATTAAGTTTGAATCAATTACATATTATATAACGGCATATATGCTAACGGTTCATTTAAAGTATTATATATTCATTCGACAAGTACATATAAAGACCTTGCAAGTCATTTTATGAAAATAAAAATACCCCATCTCTTTAAATAAGAGATGGGGTATTTACATTACTTAAATTATTTTACAATGTGAATTGGCATTCCAAGAGCAACTTCAGCTGCTTCCATTGTGATTTCACCTAATGTTGGGTGAGCATGGATTGTTTGAGCGATATCCTCAGCTGTCATTCCAGCTTCGATAGCTAAACCAATCTCAGAGATAATATCAGAAGCACCTGCACCTGCAACTTGTGCACCTACAAGAAGACCATCTTCTTTACGCGTTACAAGTTGTAAGAAACCGTCAGTGCTGTTTAATGATAACGCACGACCGTTTGCAGCGAATGGGAACTTAGATACAGCTACTGTCATTCCTGCTTCTTCAGCTTGTTTCTTAGTGTAACCAACAGATGCTAATTCTGGATCAGTGAAGCATACTGCAGGAATTCCGATGTAATCGATTGCTGATGCATGGCCACTAATTACTTCAACAGCTACTTTACCTTCGTAAGAAGCTTTGTGAGCTAATGGTGGTCCAGGAACGATATCACCGATTGCATAGATGTTTGAAATATTTGTACGGCATTGCTCATCAATTTCGATAATGCCACGGTCAGTCATTTTAATTCCAACTTGCTCAAGACCGATTTCTTGAGTGTTTGGACGACGACCTACAGTTACTAATACGTAATCTGCTTCTACAGTTTGGATTTCACCGTTAACTTCAAAGCTAACTTTTACGCCAGTTTCTGTTTCTTCAACGCCTTTAGCCATAGCTTTTGTATGGATATTTACGTTACCTTTTTTCTGTAGAGCACGTTTAACAACAGAGCTCATAGCTTTTTCGAAACCAGCTAAGATTTCGTCGCCAGCTTCTACTACAGTAACTTCTGTACCGAAGTTAGCATATGCAGTACCTAATTCCATACCGATGTAACCGCCGCCGATTACAACAAGTTTTTTAGGAATTTCAGGTAAGCTTAAAGCGCCTGTAGAGTTGATAACACGTTTAGAGTATTTGAATCCTGGAATTTCGATTGGTGTAGAACCAGTTGCAAGAACAGCATTTTTAAACGTATAAGTTTGTGCTGCATCTTCAGTCATTACGCGTAATGTGTTAGCATCTACGAAGTAAGCTTCACCGCGAATGATTTCAACTTTGTTACCTTTAAGAAGGCCTTCAACACCGCCAGTTAATTTCTTAACTACGCCGTTTTTCCATTCTTGAACTTTTGTAAAGTCAACTTTTACGTTCTCTGCAGTGATACCCATGTCATCAGAATGCATTGCATTCTCATAACGATGACCTGCATTGATTAACGCTTTTGAAGGAATACATCCAACGTTTAAGCATACGCCACCAAGGTTAGATTTTTCAATAATCGCTACCTTTTGACCTAATTGTGCTGCACGAATTGCCGCAACGTATCCACCAGGACCTGCACCAACAACGACTGTATCTAATTCAATTGGGAAATCTCCTACTACCATTGTTATTACGCCTCCATTACTAATAATTGTGGGTCATTCAATAGACGTTTAATTTGGTTTAATGCTTTTTGAGCAGTTGCGCCGTCAATTAAACGATGGTCAAAGCTTAGAGATAATGCTAATACTGGAGCTGCAACGATTTCACCGTTTTTCACAACTGGTTTCTCAGCGATACGGCCGATACCAAGGATTGCTACTTCTGGGTGATTGATAACTGGAGTGAACCATTGTCCACCTGCAGAACCAATGTTTGTAATTGTGCAAGAAGCACCTTTCATTTCAGTTGGAGCTAAACGACCATCACGTGCTTTACCAGCAAGTTCATTGATCTCGTTAGAGATAGTAAAGATAGATTTACGATCTGTATCTTTAACAACTGGTACTAATAGACCTTTGTCTGTATCAGCTGCGATACCGATGTTGAAGTAATGTTTATGAACGATTTCTTGAGAAGCATCGTCTAAAGCAGTATTCAACATTGGGAATTCACGTAATGCAGATGTTAAAGCTTTTACAACGTATGGAAGGTAAGTTAATTTAATACCTTTGTCAGCTGCAACAGCTTTGAACTTCTTACGGTGAGCAACAAGTTCTGTTACATCTACTTCATCCATTAATGTTACGTGAGGAGCTGTATGCTTAGAGTTAACCATTGCTTTCGCAATCGCTTTACGGATACCACTCATTTTCTCACGAGTTTCTGGATATTCACCAGCTGGGATTGGTTGTGCTTTTGGTGCTTCTTCTTTCGCTGCTGCTGGAGTAGCTTCTACTGCTGCTGGAGCCTCAGTTGCTGCTACAGTTTGTCCACCATTTGCAAATGCATCGATGTCAGTTTTCACAACACGGCCGTTCTTACCAGAACCAGCTACTTTATGAATATCTACGCCTTTTTCACGAGCATATTTACGAACAGATGGCATAGCGATTACACGCTCATTTACTACTTCTGCAGTTGCTGCTGGAGTAGTTTCCGCTGCTGGAGCTTCTTCAGCTTTTGGAGCTTCATCATGATCGTCACCTTTAAATTTAAGGTTTTCGTATCCAGGAGCATCAAATTTAATTAATGTATCTCCTACAATTGCAACTGTTCCTTCTTCTACAAGTACTTCAAGTACTTTACCTTTAACAGGAGAAGGGATTTCTACTACTGCTTTATCATTTTGTACTTCAAGAAGTACATCGTCTTCATTTACTTCATCGCCTGGTTTAATAAACCATTTTACGATTTCACCTTCGTGGATACCTTCACCGATATCTGGTAGTTTAAATTCAAATGCCACGGAATTCAGCCCCCTGATTCATTTCATTATTATGGAATATGTACAAAAGAAACCAGCATGTGCTGATTTCTTTTGCACATGAAAAACTAAAAATTAGAAGTTCATTACTTTGTTAACAGCTTCAACAATATCTTTATGGTTTGGTAACCATACGCTCTCAGCTTGAGAGAATGGGAATACTGTATCAGCAGCTGCAACACGTACAACTGGAGCTTCTAAGTTTAAGATTGCACGGTCGTTAATTTCCGCTACAACGTTAGCTGCAATACCAGCTTGTTTTTGAGCTTCTTGAACTACAACTACGCGGCCTGTTTTTTCAACAGAAGCGATGATTGTTTCGATATCTAATGGTTGAACTGTACGTAAGTCAACAACCTCTAAAGAGATACCTTCTTTTTCAAGTTCTTCAGCAGCTTTTAATGCAGCATGAACCATAGCACCATAAGCGATAACAGATACATCTGTACCTTCACGTTTGATGTCAGCTTTGCCTAAATCAATTGTGTAATCACCTTCTGGTACATCTTGACGGAATGAACGGTACAATTTCATATGCTCTAAGTAGATAACTGGATCGTTGTCACGAATCGCAGAGATTAAAAGACCTTTTGCATCGTATGGAGTAGATGGAATAACAACTTTTAGACCAGGTTGTTGTGCCACTAATCCTTCTAAGCTATCAGCATGTAGTTCAGGAGTATGAACACCACCACCGAATGGAGAACGAATTGTTACTGGAGCAGTCCAACGTCCACCAGAACGGTAACGCATACGAGCTAATTGACCAGAAACTGAATCCATTACTTCATAAATGAAACCGAAGAATTGGATTTCTGGAACTGGACGGAAGCCTTCAAGTGCAAGTCCAACTGCAAGTCCACCAATACCGGACTCTGCAAGTGGAGTATCCATTACACGATCTTCACCGAATTCAGCTTGTAAACCTTCAGTAGCACGGAATACTCCGCCGTTTACACCAACGTCTTCACCAAACACAAGTACGTTAGGATCATTTTTCATTTCAACGCGTAAAGCATCAGTGATTGCTTGAATCATTGTCATTTGAGCCATGGCTTACTTCGACTCCTTTTCTTTGTAAATTTCATATTGTTCAGCTAAGTTGTAAGGCATTTTTTCGTACATGATTTCCATTAAATCAGTAACTTTTTGTTTTGGAGCTTGGTCAGCCTTAGCAATTGCTTGTTTGATATCTTCTTTTGCTTCTTCGATAACTTTCTCTTCAACTTCTTGAGACCATAGGCCTTTGTTTTCTAAGAATGCACGGAAGCGTACGATTGGATCTTTTTGTTCCCATTCGTTTTCGATATCTTTTGTACGGTAACGAGTTGGGTCATCACCAGCCATTGTATGTGGACCATAACGGAATGTTAAAGTCTCGATTAAAGTAGGACCTTCGCCATTTACTGCGCGCTCACGAGCGAAAGCAGTTGCTGCGTATACAGCTAATGGATCCATACCGTCTACTTGAATTCCGTAAATACCTGCTGCTACTGCTTTTTGTGCTACAGTTTTAGCTGCAGATTGCTTTTCTACTGGAGTAGAGATTGCATAACGGTTGTTTTGTACAACGAAGATTGCTGGAGCTTTGAATGCACCCGCAAAGTTCATACCTTCGTAGAAGTCACCTTGTGAAGCACCACCGTCACCAGTGTAAGTAATTGCAACAGATTTTTTACCACGTAATTTCATACCTAACGCAACACCAGCAGTTTGGATGATTTGCGCACCGATAATGATTTGTGGAGCAAGTGCATTTACATTCTCAGGCATTTGGTTACCCATGAAATGTCCACGAGAGAATAAGAATGCTTGGTATAATGGTAGACCGTGCCACACTAATTGTGGAACGTCACGATATCCTGGTAAGATGAAATCTTCTGCTTCAAGTGCGAAATGACTTGCTAATTGAGAAGCCTCTTGTCCAGCAGTTGGTGCGTAGAAACCTAAACGTCCTTGACGGTTTAAAGAAATAGAACGTTGATCTAGTACGCGAGTATACACCATACGGCGCATTAATTCTTTTAATTGATCATCAGATAATTCAGGCATAGCTGCTTCATTCACAACTTCGCCTTTTTCATTTAAAATTTGTAATGTTTCAAATTGAGCTGCGATAGCTTTCATTTGCTCATCAACATTAAATAGGGTCTTTTTTGTTTTAGTACCCATTCCGTTCACCTCTTCCTCTCTTGAACCATATTCTGAAACGCTTTCACTATCTATTAGCTAGACTGAAAGCGCAACAATGTAAACCAACAAATTTGTTTGTCGGTTGAGAATAATTTTGTGTACCTAACAATCTGTACTAATGTTTTTTCAAAAACATATTAATACAATCTTGATCACGTTTTTTAGTTTACAACTATTCTAATTACGATGTCAATTACTTTGAATACGTTTTTTTATAAATAATATGCCGGTTTCCTCTACACAAACGTGTTTTTATTTTTCACATCTGTATTAGTAAGCAATAACCTGCTGTTATATTATTCCCTTTTGAACTTATTTTTTCTCTTAGAATAATATGTAAACGATTTAATTCTCCTTAGTTTTTCTCTCTTCTCAAGAAAATTATACAAACACTTCTTCCTTTTATAGGTAAATACCTATACATTTCTGATCATTCCTCCATACATTATAGTAACCGCAGTATTAGCGGGAAATGATAAAGGAGGTCATCTCATGTACGGATACTCATATTGCTATCCAACAACTTGTTCATATCCTTCCTACGGTTATGGCGGTTCTTGTGGCGGATCTGGAAGCGGCTTCGCCTTAATCGTTGTGTTGTTTATCCTTTTAATTATCGTTGGTGCTGCTTGCATTCGCTAATTAATGTAAAATGAAACAACTATGGAAAGAAACAGACGGCTTTGCCGTCTTTTCTTTTTATTACATAACTTATCTGTAGAAGATTTGTTTCCAAGTAGCTCTTCCTTACTTGCCGATGACTTTTTTTATCTCCTTTGGTAGACTAAAGGAGAAAGGAGAGATTACATATGCTTACAATGAATGAGGTAATTCGTGAAGGAAATCCTATTTTGCGCGACGTCGCAGAAGAGGTCTCCTTACCTGCTAGCGAGGAAGATACAAATACTCTTAAAGAAATGATTGAATTTGTAATAAATAGCCAGGACCCTGAAATGGCTGAAAAATATAATTTACGCCCCGGAATCGGATTAGCGGCTCCGCAAATCGGTATTTCAAAGAAAATGATTGCGGTTCATGTAACTGATACGAACGATACGTTATATAGCTACGCATTATTTAACCCAAAAATCATTAGTCATTCTGTTGAACGTACATATTTACAAAATGGTGAAGGCTGTCTATCTGTAGACCGTGAAGTACCTGGTTATGTCCCTCGTTACACGAGAATTACAGTAAAGGCAACAACGATTAACGGTGAAGACGTAAAACTGCGATTAAAAGGTTTACCAGCAATTGTATTCCAACATGAAATCGACCATTTAAACGGTGTTATGTTCTATGACCATATTAATAAAGACAATCCATTTGTGGCTCCCGATGATTCAAAACCTCTCGAGCGATAATAGTAAAAAGGCGGAAGTTAACCTTCCGCCTTTTTATTATATGAAATGGGTTCCACACTTACTTATAACAAGCCAGCCCACTTTAATCCGTGATAAATACCGTCTTCATTAACATCTTTTGTCACATAATTAGCAAGTTTTTTCAAATCCTCATGACCATTCCCCATCACAATGCCCGTTCCTACTGCTTCAATCATTTCTAAATCATTTAATCCGTCCCCAAATGCATATACTTGTTCACGATTAAATCCTATTTTCTCAATAAACTTCTCAATCCCTTTTGCCTTAGAACCACCATTAGGGATAATATCCATTGAATATGCATGCCAGCGTATAAAATGAAAATCTGGATAATGATGAATAAACTTTTCTTCTTCGTTTACTTCACAAAAAAGAAGCGTTTGATAAATATCGCGTTTCTCATAAAAATCAGGTTCATATGCCGGATGCTCGAATTGTAAGCTTCCAAAACCTTCTTTTACATAATCATGATATTCCACTGACGCTCTCATTTCTTGATGGTCAAGATATACAAGTGGATATCCTTCTTGTTTTGCAAACTGAGTAAACTTATGTAGAGCATCAGGATGTAATGGATTATTAAATAATACCTCATCCTCAAATACAACATACTGCCCGTTAAAACTAACATAATTATGTATATTGAGTTCCTCACGAATATCTTCAAACATAAATGGCGCACGCCCTGTCGCAATCGCTACATGCACACCTTTTTCTTGTAAATCTCTTACTGCATCTCTTGTAGATTGCGGAATTTTCTTATCATGATCTAATAATGTTCCATCAATATCAAAAAAGACAATTTTATCATTCATTTGTCAAAATCCTTTCTGGCACTCTATATTCCTATTTTGATTATCACTTTTCAAATTTCAAAAAAAAGTATAACATATTAAACATCTGTGAAGAAAGCGTTCACTTTCTGACCTTATTTATGAAATGTGCATATACTATTAGTGAAAAAATGTGGATACTTGTTCGGATGAATTTTCTTTTCTATTCTTCCTCATACTATATCTATAACTAACGGCTACTAATCGTTACTACAAGATAACTTACACTATACTAAAAAGAACAAGATTCACTATTCACTTCTAATCTTCTTTCTTGTATGGGAGACAGAGTTATCATTAGTAATATGCATGTTTAAAATAAGGAAAGGAAGGAGTAATCATGCTGAAGAAGCTGAAGAAAAAGCTCAAGCGTTATTTAAACGATTTAGTCCGTAAGAAGACAATCGCTTAAATTGTGCCCATTTCGGGCTTTTTCTTCATTCTCATTCGAAAAAACATGAAAATCGTGACTGTTTGCTTTATAATAAGTAACAGATAATGCAAAACATAGACAAGGAGAGGTTTTCCCAATGATTTTTAAAGTATTTTATCAAGAAAAATTAACTGAGGTCCCAGTACGTGAAAATACAAAAGTCTTATATTTAGAGGCTACGTCTCAAAAGGATGTTCGTAAAAAATTAAATAAGTTCGCATATAATATCGAGTTCGTTCAGTCTGTTACTGGTGCTCATCTTGAATATGAAAAACAAAACGCTGATTTAATATTAGCGGAGATCGTATAGTCATATGAAATTCCTAAAAAATGATCAAGCTGCCGTTTTTGCCCTCGGTGGTCTTGGTGAAATCGGTAAAAATACATATGCTGTTCAATTTCAAGATGAAATTATTATAATTGATGCTGGAATTAAATTTCCAGAAGACGAACTCCTCGGGATCGATTATGTAATACCAGATTACACTTATTTTGTGCGAAACGAAGATAAAATTAAAGGGTTATTCATTACACATGGTCACGAAGATCATATCGGTGGAATTCCTTATCTATTACGTCAAGTAAACATTCCAATTTACGGCGGAAAATTAGCAATTGCCCTAATAAAAAACAAATTAGAAGAGCACGGATTACTTCGTAAAGCAAAACTTTATGAAATTCAAGAAGATGATGTTATTAAATTTAAAAAGACATCTGTTTCCTTCTTCCGTACAACTCACAGTATTCCGGATTCATACGGAGTTGTTGTGAAAACACCTCAAGGACAAGTCGTTCATACAGGTGATTTCAAATTTGATTTCACACCAGTAGGTGAGCCAGCAGATTTAACAAAAATGGCCGAAATCGGAAAAGACGGTGTACTTTGTCTCTTATCTGATAGTACAAACAGTGAAGTGCCAAACTTTACGATGTCTGAGCGCCGCGTTGGTGATAGTATTCAAGATATATTCCGCAAAGTAGACGGTCGTATTATATTCGCAACCTTTGCATCGAATATCCATCGCTTACAACAAGTTGTTGAGGCTGCTGTTGAAAACAATCGTAAAGTAGCTGTATTCGGTCGAAGTATGGAAGCGGCTATTGAAATCGGACAAAACCTTGGTTATATCCGGTGTCCAAAGGATACATTCATAGACACAGCTCAGCTAAACCGCCTACCAGCTAATAAAGTTGTTATGTTATGTACAGGTAGTCAAGGGGAGCCGATGGCAGCACTTTCACGTATTGCCAATGGTACACATCGTCAAATTCAAATTATCCCTGGCGATACAGTTGTTTTCTCTTCTTCACCAATCCCAGGCAATACAATTAGTGTAAGTCGTACAATTAACATGTTGTACCGCGCTGGTGCTGATGTAATCCATGGTAAACTCTCAAATATTCATACGAGTGGACACGGTGGACAAGAAGAACAAAAGTTAATGCTACGTCTTATTAAGCCGAAATATTTCATGCCAATTCATGGTGAATATCGTATGCAACGTATGCATATGAAATTAGCGAATGATTGTGGTATTCCAGAAGAAAATTGTTTCATTATGGATAATGGAGATGTTCTTGCTTTACGTTCTGATGAAGCAAGCGTAGCTGGGAAAATCCCATCTGGCTCTGTCTATATCGATGGAAATGGTATTGGAGATATCGGTAATATCGTATTACGTGATCGTCGCATTCTTTCTGAAGAAGGACTTGTTATTGTAGTTGTAAGCATTGATATGAAAGAATTTAAAGTTGCAGCAGGACCTGATATCATCTCGCGTGGTTTCGTTTATATGCGTGAAAGCAGCGATTTAATCAACGATGCTCAAACATTAATTACAACACATTTAGAAAAAGTCATGGAGCGAAAAACAACACAATGGTCTGAAATTAAAAATGAGATTACAGACACATTAGCACCATTCCTATACGAAAAAACGAAACGTCGTCCAATGATTTTACCAATCATTATGGAAATATAAGAAAAAGGACAATGCCTCCTCGGCATTGTCCTTTTTCTTATCTTAAAAAATGCTTAAAACGATCTACTTCATCGTCATGACCAATTACAATTAATATATCTCCCGCCTGAACGTTTTCTGTAGCTCGAGGAGATACGATAACTTCTTTTCCACGTTTAATTGCTACAATGTTCAAACCAAACTTCGCACGAATATCTAATTCAATTAAAGAGTGCCCATCAATTTTTTTATTTGCGATAATCTCTACAATACTATGCTCATCTGAAAGCTCTAGGTAATCTAACACATTACTTGATGCGATATTATTAGCAATCCTTTTTCCCATATCTCGTTCTGGATGCACAATATGATCTGCCCCTATTTTACTTAACACTTTTTCATGATAGTCATTTTGAGCTTTTACAGTAATATTTTTCACACCTAATTCTTTCAAAATTAACGTTGTTAAAATACTTGAATTCAAATTATCTCCAATAGCAACGACTACATGATCAAAATTACGAATACCAAGACTTTTTAATACCATCTCATCTGTTGAATCTGCAATTACAGCATGCGAAGCTATATTTGCAAACTCATTAATTTTATCCTCATCTGAGTCAATTGCCATTACTTCCATACCTAATTGAGCTAATTCACGGCAAATACTTCCACCAAAACGGCCAAGCCCAATAACAGCAAATTCTTTCTCTTTTTCGCCCACAGGAATTCCTCCAATAACATCAAATACTATGTACTTTTATTGTAACATACTTTAAATTCGCTACAAAAACCTGTATATACTTCTTATTTTTGTTTTTGCATATAAAAATACTGTTGTAAATAAAACGCGATACCGAAAATTAACATACCAAATACAAATATATTTCCAAATGAACTAAATGTTTCAAAAACGAACAATAGCGTTTCTTGTCCGAAAAAAGCAAATAAAAGTTGTGTAAATGCGAATAACAGTGCCAATATGTAATGATGTTGATGGAATAAATAATGTGTTGCGCCTAAAAAAGCTACAAGCGAAACAATGAAGATCCACCAAGTTTCTAAAAACAATTGCCAATTAGTAAATTGATATCCATTTACTAATATCGCAATAATTCCTATAACTGCCATCGTCGGCACACTCCATAATAATGCACGCCCTCTAAAGAAGTGCGCACCTTTTGCATCTCCTTTTTCATTTGCGATGTATGTTAGCACGACAGTACTTATATACAAAACAGAGAGGATTGTTAAAACAATGATAAGCCAAAAATGTAATTGATAATATTCATGTTCTATATTCGTCACAATTGCAGCTAACATACATGGAATAAACATCCCTGTCCAACCATCTATTTTTCTTTCGTTCCAAAACACCGTATTACCAATCCGAATTCCTAATAGCATAAAAATAATGATACCTAGTACAAATAACGTAGTCTTATTCCCTACTAAACTCGTTGAGAAAGCAATTAATCCAATAAATAAAAAAAGAACAAATCCATTCATAATTTCTAGTACAGGTGACAAATATCTTTTCACCCATTTGTATGTTTCTTCATATTCACTATTATTTGCTAAACGATAGGCGTAAAAACTTATCCCAAAATAAACCGCCGCAATAATAACATATGCATATAAGACGAAACATAAAATCGCACTGCTAATTTGCACGTAATTCCCCACCCTTTTTTCTATGTATCACATTGATTTTACACACTTTTCATACTAAAAGTAAACATATATAGGGTAGTTAAATAATTATCTTCCCTATTAGCAATAATTAATAATGAGCAGTGGCTAAAAACCCCCTGCTCATTATTAAGACGTCAAATTTAACTTTACTCATTTGTATGAAGATGTCTAACACTAACGAATACGAAAGATGTTTTCGTCTCTGAACTAAGAAGTCCCCACTCTAAACTATTTCACAATTAGCGAGTAAGTTCACTTTCTATTTCCCTTCCACTTCACATATTGATTTAAAAATACAATTGCTTTCTCAATAACCTCTTCGTCTGGTTTTAATTTAGCATGATGTAAACCATATTCTGAATTTACTCCAAGCCAAAACATAAATCCAGGTATCTCTCGAAGCATATAACCAAAGTCTTCACCTGTCATTGCCTCCGTACACGTAATTACGTCCATAGTCGTTTGTTCACGTGTAAATTGCATAAACTCTCTCGTTAGCTCCTCATGGTTATACACTTGATGATACATCGCTCCGTAGTCAATAACAGCTTCACATTGAAAAGAAGCTTCTATTCCGGCAACAATTGCCTCAATTCGGCTTTTAACACGTTTCATTGATTCCACTGAGAGCGTTCGAATTGTTCCTTCTAAACGAGACTTTTCTGCGATAATGTTTTGAACTGTACCACCTGTAATTTTCCCAATTGTAATTACCGCACTATCAAGAGGGTTCACATTACGACTAATAACTGATTGAAGTTGTGTAACGAGATGACTCGCTGCAACAATCATATCATTTGCTGTATGCGGATATGCAGCATGTCCACCTTTTCCTTTTAAATCAACGTATAGCTCTGATGTATTCGCAAATAATAAACCTTCTTTTGTAGCAATTGTTCCCACAGAGTATTCAGGCGCAATATGAAGTCCAAGAATCATATTAGGCTTCCATTCTTTTAACTCATCGCTTTCTAACATAGGAAGTGCACCACCTGGACCTTCTTCAGCTGGTTGGAATATAAACACAAGATCATCATCTATTCTTTCGCTTACAGCCGCTGTTAGAAGTCCTAAACCGATTGTTGCATGCAAATCATGTCCACATGCATGCATCATTCCTTCATGGACAGAAGAGAATTCATATCCAGTTTCCTCTGTAATTGGTAGACCGTCTATATCTGCACGATAACCTATTATTTTTTCTGGATTTTTTCCATTTACTTTAACAATTACACCTGTTTTCCATGTTTTCACTTCCAAATATTCATTAGGAAGCGTTCCTATATAATCTAAAATATACTGTTGTGTTTTCCACTCTTTAAATCCGATCTCCGGAATTTTATGTAAATCTCTACGAACTTGGACAAATTTGCTTACTGTCATTTTTGCACCTCTATCTATAAAAAGCGTAAGAGCACATTCATGCTCTTACGCTTTTTATTTTTTATTTCTCTGGGTTTAATTGACGAAGCTCTTGTTTAATTTCAGTTTTTGCTTTTGTCTTCTCATCAATTTCTTTAATTACACGTGCCGGAGTTCCCGCAACAACTGTATATGGAGGCACATCTTCTGTTACAACAGCTCCTGCTGCTACAACTGCACCTTTACCTACTGTAACGCCTTCTAGAACAACTACATTTGCACCAATTACAACATCATCTTCAACGATAACTGGTTTTGCAGAAGGTGGCTCAATAACACCGGCAAGTACAGCACCTGCACCTACGTGACAGTTCTTACCAACTGTTGCACGTCCACCAAGCACTGCGTTCATGTCGATCATAGTACCTTCACCAATTACAGCACCGATGTTAATTGTTGCATTCATCATGATAACAGCGTTGTCACCAATTTCTACATGGTCACGAATAATCGCACCTGGCTCAATACGAGCTTTAATACCTTTTAAATCAATCATTGGAATTGCAGAATTACGACGGTCATTCTCAACTACATAGTCAACAATGTGCTTGTTATTTTCATCAAGAATTGTCTTAATTTCAGACCATTCTCCGAATAATACACCAGATTTTTTATTTACAAATGCTTGTACTGTTTCAGGGAATGTTACCTCTTTTAAATCCCCTTTTATGTATACCTTTACAGGAGTTTTCTTTTCACTGTTTTGAATAAACGAAATAATTTCGTTAGCGTCCATCATTTTCATTCTTGTTGCCTCCTAAATCCATTTATAATGTTACTCTACCAAACGATAGAGCGAGTAGCAAGACAATAATCTTATTTTCCCATTTGAATTTCTTCTATAATTTCTAAAAATGCTTGTACTTGCTTCAACTGCCTTGCCGAGTCACTCGTCAATAACCATGTTTCTCTCGTTAATTGAACAGGTGTTTTATACATATTTTCTTGCACTTCTTTTAAAACAGTCGAAGGTAAAAGAGCATAACCTATTCCATTTAAAACAAGCTGTTTGCACGTTTCAATTTGGTCAACTACAATCGTTCGCTTAGGTGGATTTGAAAATAATCCATACCACCAATTTTGTATTTGTCCATAGTAGGTCGAATCACTTTTAAATTGAATAAATGGTCTATTTGTCTCTTTTAACATCGAAATATCTTTTATTTCTTTATCAACTAAATATAATTCATCTTCAAATAATTGTTGTTTCTGCCCTTTGTATTCTTGTGATCCTCTCAGTATAGCAACATGAACGTCTCCTTCATAAAATTGCTTCTGCACTTCACTACTCCAGCCAGTAAACAGAGATATCTTCACAGAAGGATACTTATGCACAAATTTTTTCAAAACAGGTGGAAGCCAATATTGCCCAATGACTGATGCAACAGCTATTTTTAACGTACCGTATGTTTCGGTTCTAAAAAGAGCCAGTTCACTTTTAATACCCTCTTCCCGTTGTAACATTTCTTTTGCATAATTTGCAACTTTTTCCCCTTCAGGTGTAATTGTTAATCCTTTTTGTGAACGAATAAAAAATTTCATTCCCCATTGTTTCTCCATAGATTGTAATCGTTGACTAAGCGCAGGTTGTGAAACAAATAAACGTTCCGCCGCTTTTCTCATATTTGATTCCTGAGCTAACACAACCATCATTTGAAAATCATCAATTTGCAACTTTCTCCCTCTTTCCTTAGCTTCCATACACCTAATTTTAATAAGTATTTCATCCTTAATTTAATTGCATACTTTTATACATTAGAACGGTTTGTTAGTTCAAACTTTTCTTATGCTTTATGTCTTTTTAAATATAATACATACACAACTGATATGCACGAAAAAAAGTGACTTCGCCTTTTCTGTGAAGTCACTTTCCCTACGTTATCGATTATGCTGTCTCACTTTTTTATTCAACAATTTTAAAATAGCCCGCCGTGTTAAAATACCCTCGAAGTAACCTTCTTCATTGACAGCGCAAATAAAAGGATGATCAATTGTCATTTCTAAAGCTTTTGCAAAAGAATCTTCTAACATAAGAACTGGAATCTCTTCCTTCATCACTTGTTCCACTTTCATATTCTCAAGTCTTTCAAACTCAATGCGCTCTAATCCTAAAATACCATCTAAAATCATAGCAGTACTAATTAACCCATGTAATTTATACATAGGGTCTAAAACAGGAATCGCCGAATATCCAGATTTCACAAGAACGAGTAAAGCATGTTCTAGACCATTCCCTATTTGTACATGTGCTACTTTATCTGATGAAATCATTAAATCCTTCACAAGAATTTGTTGAAACTCGTCTTTCGGAATACTAATCATGTTACATCCCCCATTTTCCCTTTTTCCTGCTAATATTCTCCGATCCTATTCACATTTTATGATAGCGTTTTCATATTATTATTTTGTCCTGACATTCTTCTAATAAAAATACATAACTATTTTAGCATATAACATAAAAAAAAGACTACCATTCCGGTAGTGCTTAATACCCTTTATTTTTTAATCGGTAAAACAATCTTGTGATTTTTTTATATTGCGTCACATCTGTCTGTTTTAAACCATTCTCAATGTCTGTAAGCTCCACCGCTAAAATTTCGCTCGCGTAATTTTGCTGAAACAGAATATCCAACAATAAATTTTCTTCTTCTCTTGTTAAAACAAATTCTTTTTCCATATGCTCCTCTCCTTGCACTCGCATCATCACTCTCATTATATAAATTTTTCAGTCTATTTAACAGATGTAATATTCAGTTTTCGTTAGAAACACTTAACGACTGCGAATATATAGATATCATTTCACATTATTT
>NZ_JBFPJH010000061.1:0-15865 GCF_040838255.1 Bacillus sp. C30
ATAATAAATAGTTTTTCAAAAAAAGCAGGGGTAACAATGAAATATGTTAGCATTCGAAAAAAACTACTGTTCACACTCTTAAGCATTTCTTCCTTATTTAGCATTGCTCTTATTGTTATTCTTTCATTCGCGATGAATCAAGCAAGTGAAATCGAAACATTAAAGAATGATGTATCGAAAAGAGCAACGATTTTAAAAGAACGTGGCGATTGGTTCCAAGCGCAGGTCGCTGGTTTACAAGAATATTTACTATCACATGACCAAAAAGGATTGGATAAATTCAACCGGGAAGGAAAAAAACTAGCTGATACTAGGGAGAAAGTAACAAGTGATAAAAAACTCCCAGAAGGAATGAAAGAGGCCATTTTAATGGGAGCAAAATGGCGCAGCGTCGTAGATAATGAAGTCCTCCCTCTTGCACGGGAAGGAAAATGGGATGAAGCATCCAAAATTGCTCTTGCTCAAACAGATTATGTAAATGATCTTTTAAGTCGTTTTACTAAATATGCAAATGAAGAAAATGACAAACGGGACGTATTAATTGCTGACGTAGAGTCTTCTTCATCCCTTATTCAATATATTATTTTCTTCTCACTCATTACATGTACATTAACGTCTATTCTATTGGCATGGTGGTTCTCTGGTAAACTCGTTAAACCGATTCGACAAATTGATGCGAAGTTAAAAGAATTAGCTTCTCAAGATGGCGATTTAACCGCTAGATTACACGTAACGAGTAAAGATGAAATTGGTGACATCGCAAATTCCTTTAATCAAATGCTTGCTAACTTACAGCGTATAATAAAGCAAGTTCAACAAACATCAACAAGTGTAAAAGAAGCTTCTGAAAATGTGTTTATCGAAACAACTGCTTCTATGGAAAATACCGCAAAAACTAAAGAGACTATGAATGCTCTTGAGCACAATATTCGTTCACAAGTTTCTAGCATTGAAGAAAGTTCAACCGCAATGGATGATATGGCAACGAGTGTTCAGCGCATTGCACAAGCTGCCTCTTCTGCCGCTAGCCTAGCTGTTACAACTTCTGAAAAAGCAGATGATGGAAATAAAGTCATTGAAAAATCTATTACACAAATGCATACAATTAACGAAGCTGTTAACGCTACATCACAAGTGGTAGAGCGACTCATTACACATACGAATCATATTGATACTGCACTTCAATCTATTTCTAATATTGCCGAGCAGACGAATTTGCTCGCTTTAAATGCTTCTATTGAAGCGGCCCGTGCTGGTGAACACGGAAAAGGATTCGCTGTTGTTGCCGATGAAGTACGAAAACTTGCTGAACAATCTCAGCTAGCAGCAAATGACATTAACCATTTACTTCATCAAATTCAAGCGGACACAAAAATAGCAAATGACATGATGACACAAGGTCAGTCAGAAGCTTCTGAAGGAATTACAGTCATTCGTACCGCTGGATCTTCATTCTCAGAAATTGTTAATCACATTAACAATTTCTCTACACAAATACAAGAAATGTCTGCAACTGCTGAAGAAATGGCCGCAAGTTCTGAAGAAATGAATGCAGCTTTAAATAATATCGCTTCTATTTCAAATGAAGTTGCTGCCGAAACATCGAAAACAGCAACTTCAGCTGGTAACCAAGTAAACAAAATGAGTGTCGTTGCTAAAAAATCATCAGAAATGAAAACAATTGTGCAAGAACTTGAAGTGCTCGTTTCTCATTTCAAAACAAATAGTTAAAATGAAAATTTCATTTATACTTCTACGAACTCTAAATTGTTAGAAAGAGCGATTTAGAGTCTCTCTTTTTTCACGCTAAAATATCTCTTTCTATCTCCCATTCTGTCTGCTATAATTCCTAAAGGAAAGAAGAAAGCTTTATTCCAGATGGAGTAAAGCTTTCTTTCAATTTTTTACATTAATTAATTAATTCTAATACTAAGATTTTACAAGGAGGATTTTTATCATATGAATTTTATTAGCATTCGAAAAAAACTAATGTTCATGATGGGAATGATTTGCGCTTTATTCGGCATCGCCTTAGCTTTTATTTTATTCTTTACCATGGATCAGTCTCATAAAGCTGAAACATTACAAAAAGAAATTTCTCCTCTTGCAACAGAATTGAAAGAGCGCGGAGACGCTTATCAAGTACAACTTTCTGCTTTAAGAGGTTATTTACTACAACATGATCAAGTCGAATTAGACAAGTTTAATGAGATGAGTAAACGTCTTGAAGATACAAAAGGGCAACTTCTTTCTAACCCTAACACTTCTCAGTCCGTGAAAAGCACAATGGAATTAGGATCCACTTGGAGAAAGTTCATTGAAGAGAAAGTATTCACTCTTGCAAAAGAACAAAAATGGGAAGAAGCTTTACAAGTAGCTTCTACAGAGAATGGCACTGTTTATAAAGTAATCGGTGATTTCACAAATTACAGTAATGAACAAGCTAAATTACGTGAACAATCTATTGAAAAAATCGATCAATCTTCACTACGAATTGAATATGTTGTCTTCTTATCACTTGTTATTTGTATTGTAACTGCAATTATTCTTGCATGGTGGTTCTCTGGTAAGCTTGTAAAACCAATTCAACAAATTGATACTAAACTAAAAGAATTAGCCTCTCAAGAAGGCGACTTAACAGCCCGTCTACAAGTAAATAGCAATGATGAAATCGGTGCAATTGCATCATCGTTTAATAAAATGTTAGAAAACCTGCAACATATCATTAATCGTGTTCAAAAAACATCTGTAGAAGTACAAACAGCTTCTGAAAATATGCTAGAAAAGACTAATACATCACGCGAGGCAACAATAAGAGTTCAAAGCTCGATGTCCAACTTAAATTCAAGTATTCAATCGCAAACTTCTAGTATGGAAGAAAGCTCGACTGCGATGGATGATATGGCAATAAGTGTTCAGCGTATCGCTGAATCTGCTTCATCTGTAGCCGAACTTGCTGTAGCTACATCTGAACACGCTAACGACGGAAGTACTGTTATCCAAAAATCTGTTTCACAAATGACAACGATACATGAAGCTGTAAATGCTACATCAGAAGTAGTCGAACGTCTAATCACTCATACAAAATATATTGATACAGCTGTACAATCTATTTCTAATATCGCTGAACAAACAAATCTACTTGCTTTAAATGCTTCTATTGAAGCGGCTCGTGCTGGTGAACAAGGAAAAGGATTTGCTGTCGTAGCTGATGAAGTTCGTAAACTTGCGGAACAATCAAAAACAGCGGCAAAAGATATTAACCAATTGCTTCATCAAATTCAAAATGATACGGAAACTGCTAGCTCTATGATGTCTAAAGGTCGTTCTGAAGCATTTGAAGGCATTACTGTCGTTCGTGAGGCTGGTACTTCTTTCACAACAATTGTTGAACAAGTAAATAAAGTATCAACTCAAATGCAAGACATATCAGCAACTGCTGAAGAAATGGCTGCAAGCGCTGAAGAAATGAACGCTTCACTTAATAACATCGCTTCTATTTCAAATGAAGTATCTAGTGAAACAGCCGCAACGGCACAATCTGCTGAACAGAAAGTCATCGTGATGAATGAAATGACTCTCACTGCAAAACAAATGAAACAAACAGTTGAAGAATTAGATCAGCTTGTATCTCATTTTAAAACTGAATAGCTTTTCAAAAAAATATTCCTCTCTCAGAGAGGAATATTTTTTTGAGCTCATTTCCTGCACTTATCCCGCATATCCGTTATAATGAGAACCGATATCATTAATATTTAGGGGGTGCTACACATGTCACAACAAGCATTTGAAGAAAAGTTATATGCAAACTTAGAAGCTGTTATTGACCCTGAGCTAGGTGTTGATATTATCAATCTTGGATTAGTTTATGACGTTACAGCAGATGAAAATAATAATGCTGTCGTTACAATGACGATGACTTCTATCGGTTGTCCAATGGCTGGCCAAATCGTATCAGACGTTAAAAAAGTATTATCAACGAACGTACCTGAAGTAAATGAAATAGAAGTAAACGTTGTATGGAATCCGCCATGGACGAAAGAACGTATGTCGCGTATGGCGAAAATCGCACTAGGTATTCGTGATTAAATAAGGAAAAGACCTGACAATCCAGTCAGGTCTTTTTTCTCTTATTATTTTACTCCTACAGCGTCATAAGCTTTCGTTACAGCTTGTACCTCTTTAGAGTTTTTACCGAATAAATCTTCTGCTGATTGAAGTGCAGCTTGGCGCATCATTTTGAAATCAGAGTTTGCAGTTAAATATTTTGTAAGAGCACGATAGTAAATTTTTTCTGTTGCTTCACGGCCCACTCCAGTTACTTTCACATTGTAATGCGTGCCGCCCTCAGAAACTAAATACGCCGCCTTATTGTTAATACTACTGTTAATATGAACGCCGCCATTATCAGCTGTTCCAGTATAACGTTTATTGTAGTGATCTGGGTAACCTTCACCTGGTTTTAATGGGTTTGGAATAGATGCTGGATCCTTTAGAGAACGAAGTGCATCTCCAGGTTTACCAGGTGTATAAATATCAGCACCTAAATCCCAGCTCTTCTTCTCAACCATGACGCCCATAATATCAGATAACGATTCATTTAACGCTCCTGATTCATTTTTATATACAAGGTTTGCTGTATGTTCAGTTACAGCATGCGTTAATTCGTGGCCAATAACATCTAGCCCTGCTGATAATGGAATAAATGTCTTACCATCTCCATCACCATACATCATTTGCACACCGTTCCACGCTGCGTTATTCCAAGATTCACCTACGTGAACAGCAGAAATAAGTTTTGCACCTTTATCATCGAAAGAGTTACGGTTAAATGTCTTTTTATAATAATCATATACTTTTCCTGCATTCACATGCGCATCAACTGCCGCTTTATCTTCGAAGAACTTAGATTTACTTGCAATTTCTTCTCCTGTATATCCAAGAATTTGTGAGAATAAATTAAACCAGTCTTCGTTCATATTCTCTGCATCAAATGTATGGACACCTTGTCCTCGTGTACCATCAAATAAGTTGAACGCTCCTGTTTTCGTATCTTGAGCAATTTCAAATGATTGTCTAGCACCTAATACTCCGTAACCAAATCCAGTAATGTTATCTACAGCATTATATTTCTCAATAACATTTCCATTTGTTGCATCAACAAAGTAATGCCAATATCCTGGAGCTGGTTTTGAAACCGACGCTTTTACAAGATATGCAAGATAGTATTGACCATCTTTTTCATACACATATAAATCTTTTTTCACACCATCATAATTCTTTACTTTACCAATTTCTTTCTCAATATTAGCTTTTGCAATCGTTTCTGCTTGTTCCGCACTAATACTTGCAGATGTAGGAATATTTTTATCATCTAAACTCGGAATAACTTGTCCGAAAAATGCTTTTACATTGTTCTCTTTATCAAGCGTAACCGTTTGATCTGAACCATACACAGGAATGTTATTATGCTTCTCAACTAACTTCACATGTGTTGTACCAGACTCAGCATCTTTTTCTTCACCAACGATATTGAAATGTTTGTCAATATTTCCCGCTAGTTTAAACATATCCTTTTTACTCTCTAAATATTGAAAGACCGTCTCTTTTTTATCTAATCCTTCCGGCGCTTTCCATTCTTCCCCTATGTAAGCTGGCGTTTTAAACTCTTGGTGATACTGGATTTTTTGCTCTTCTGCTTTCGTCGTAGTTGCTCCAAATGCCCCAAACCCACTTGCGATAACAGTTAATGCTAATGCTGATGAAATTACTTGCTTTTTCAATCTAACACTCCCCATTCCCCTAAAAGTTTTTAACACCTTTATAAATATTCTGAATAATCTTTCCAATACCTGCTCTCAAAAATTGAGAAAGTTTTTTCTGATAATTAAACTCACCAAAAAGAGGACATCGAAAAACAATGTCCTCTTTCCTATAACTTTTCATTCCGCTATTTATATGCTGGAAAGCCACCACTGATTAAAGCCTCACTTTATTGCATTTTCATTTCAATTGCTAAATAGTGAGACTTCTCTTTCGCTTGAATGCGAATATCTTCTTCTACAGCCTCCGCTGCATCACGCATTACAAGTGTTTCACCGTTTACAACGCTGCTACCTTCAATTTGTACAAGGTACAATTGACGTCCTTCTTTAACAGGAAAATGAATTTCTTTACCAGCTTCTAATGATAAAGAATATAAATTTGCATCTTGGTGAATATGAATTGGTGCATCTCCATCAGAAGGAGATACCATATGGAACCACTCATTTTCACGTTTACTCCAATCAAATTTAAACTCACCATAGTTTGGTTTATGACCGTCGCGGTCTGGTAAAATCCAAATTTGCAATAAACGTAATGTTTCACTTCCTAAGTTATGCTCACTGTGAAATACACCAGTACCTGCACTCATATATTGAACATGCCCACGCTCAATTGTCCCGCGGTTCCCCATACTATCTTCATGTGTTAATTCACCATCTATAACGTAAGAGATAATCTCCATATCACGGTGCGGATGCATATCAAAACCAGTTTGTGCCGCTATTAAATCATCATTCATAACACGTACTGATCCAAAATTCATGTTGTTTGGATTATAATAATTTGCAAAAGAAAAATGAAAATGTGTATTTAACCAACCGTGATTTGCTCTTCCCATATTTTTATGATCAACTTTTCTAAACATATCATTCACCTCATATTATCTCGAAATCGAGATATTTATTTTTAATTTTATCACTGCAACTTCTTCAGTAATTCTAATAATTGTTTTTGTTCTTTTCTATTTAACTTATCAAATTGCTCTGCTTGAAATGTTTCTTGCGGCGGGACTATTTCTTCATATAGAACCTTTCCCTCTTCTGTTAATGAAATATATTTCGTGGTACCTTCTTGTTCACGCTGAATCCAATCTAGTTGCTCCATCTTATTTAAAAGTTGAGTAACATTTCCTTTCGTAACAAACAACTTATTTCCAAGTTCTTGCTGCGTTAAACGATCGTTTCCTCCAATTTGAACTAATACATCAAACTGAGCGGCAGATACATTCCACTTTTTCAAATGCTGATTCGTCTCACGAATACTTCTATTATAAAAGCGTGATAAACGAAACCATAATATTAATCCAAGTCTTTCCTCTGCTTTCATTCCATCACCTCGCTCATTTGATACTATTAGTTTAGAACTAAACTTATTAAAGGTCAAATACTTATTTTTAATTAGCAACAAATAAAAGCACAGTGATTTTCCTCCACTATGCTTCAGATTAAATTTCTATTTTTATATTCATCTAGCTTCCTCTCCGCGAAATGCCTCGCATCTTTCTCAATCCATCTTTCTTCGTATAGTTCATTTCCAACATATAGTACATCGTCCTTATGCTGCATCGCATGCCTGAATTCATGCAATAGCGTTTTGAGCACTTGCTCATACTCTTCCCACATACAAACGAAAATTAATTGTTTTTCTTTATGATAAAAACCACCTACTGGGAATAAAAACTCCTCTTCTTCTTCTCCTAATGATAAAAGTACATGATTCGCATCACACGTATCACAAAAAACAACTGGCGTTGCACTTACTTCAATAAGAGAAAACAAGTCATTTCTTAACTTTTTGACATCCCAAGGAAGCTCCGAATCCAACACATACCAATTCTCAACTTGTTGATATACATTTTGAAACTGGAGTTCCATTTCTCAATAATCCCCTTCCTAAACTCCCTTTTCCTATATATATGCCACAATATGGTAAATATTAAACATACACTTTCATCCTTTAAAAAATGACAATAAAAAAGAATCTATGTCAGCATAGATTCCTTTTCCGTAATCACTTTTTTTTCATCATTTTTTTTAATATAAAATAACCAATTGCACAAACAATAGCAGCAAGTGCAAAGTATTTCACATATGGCCCAGCTACTTTATTAATACTTTCCCACTCTGTTCCTAATTTAAAACCTAAATATACAAATACAATTGACCATGGAATAACAGCTAGTGTAGTTAGCGTAATAAACTTAGCATGTGACATTTTCGCGATACCCGCTGGTATCGAAATAGCATGACGCACAACAGGAATAAAACGCGCTGTAAAAATAACACCAGTTCCGTAACGATTAAACCACGCTTCAGCATAATCAATATGTTTTTTCTGAATCAAAATATATTTTCCATATCGCTCAAGAACAGGTCTTCCTCCGTATCGACCGATCCAATAAATGAATAGTTGTGCGATTACACCACCAATTGTACCGAACGCGACAGCCCCCCAAAATGTAATGCTTCCTGTTGATACTAAATAACCTGCATAAGATAATACGATTTCACTTGGGATAACCTCTATCATTAATCCCAGCATAATTCCCCAATAACCAAGTCCTTCTAGAAAAACTAAAACTGAATGAATCAACTCTCCTAACATCATTTACCTCTCTTTACTGTTTTCATTGCAAAAAATAAAAGTACAAGCAGTAAATATCTTGTACTTTTATTTTTTCAAAATTTATCTAGTCTTCGTATCCCACTTAAAGATTTTATTTAAAAATTTATATACATTCTTTGACTCTTTCGTCAGAAGTGGACCTAAGATCGATAGTATAAGCACGTATAGTGCTGAGAATGGTTTCAGTACTGACATTAAACCACCGGCGATGCCGATATTAGCCATAATGATGGAGAATTCTCCTCTTGAAACGATTGTTAATCCAATATTTGTTGATGCTTTATGAGATAATCCAGCTTGTCTTCCTGCAATCATCCCTGCAACAAAGTTTCCGACGATTGTAAGAAGGACAGCACCTAACGTTAACCATATCGCCCCGCCTAATGAAAACGGATCGATACTTAATCCGAAACTGAAGAAGAAAATAGCTCCGAAGAAGTCTCTAAATGGAACAACAAGATGTTCAATTCGATCACTATGCTCTGTCTCAGAGAAAACTAACCCTAAAAGAAGTGCCCCGATTGCTTCTGCAACGTGAATTGTTTCTGAGAAACCTGCAATAAAGAACAACGAAGCAAATACCACAATAATAAAGATTTCATCTGAACTAATATTGAGCAATCTATTTAATAACGGCGTTGCTTTTCTAGCCACAATAAAGAATAGAAGCATATATCCTAAAGCAATTCCAATTGAAGTAAGGGCACCTAAGAAGGAAGCGTGATCCCCAAGAACTAAGCCAGAAACTACTGATAAATATACAGCAAGGAATATATCTTCAAACATAATAATTCCTAAAATTAATTCGGTTTCATTATTACCAGTTCTTCTTAAATCAACTAATACCTTTGCAACGATAGCACTAGAAGAAATCGTAATAATACCCGCAATAATTAAGATTTCGAGTAACGGGAATCCCATTATAAATCCGTATAATAATCCTAGTGAAAAGTTAATCAAAATATAGATTGTTCCGCCAATCGCGATAGAACGTCCAGATTTAATTAGTTTTTTCATCGAAAACTCTAATCCCAGATAGAAAAGAAGGAACAGAACACCAATCCTTCCAAGGAAGGATATCACACTTGCACTTTCAATAAATTTGAGATCGATAACACCTATTGTCGGCGCGTGCGGACCTACTAACATGCCAAGAACGATTAGAAAAGGAATTACTGAGAATTTAAACTTTCCAGCAATTACCGCCGCAATTGCTACTAAAACTAAAGCTGTACCAACTTCAAAAATTAAAGTATCCATCTAGTCAGTCCCCCTATTCGAAAGTAATTCATTAATAATCTTTTTAATTTCTTCTCTCTCACCAGAAACTACAAGCATATCTCCTTCTTCAATCACCGTGTCTGGACCTGGATTAAATAGCTTTTTCATATTCTTTTTCATAACTGCAATTATCGTTACGCTATATGTTTTTCTTATTTCAAGGTCGCCAATTGTTTTTCCGATTGCCGGAGCTGCATTCTCCACTTTAAACCACTCAATTGCTAAACCTTCAAAGACCATCTCAACATTTTCTAATGCTCTAGGCTTATATACCATCCCACCTAATATTGCTGCAATTTGTCTTGCCTCTGAGTCACGTAATGAAATACTTGAGATGCTTTCTTCATGATCTGAATCAAAATGATACATTTCTCTACGCCCATCATCATGAATGACGATCACCATCTTTTCGTTACCTTTCGTAACGATTTGAAATTTATAACCAATACCCGGAAGTTCACTTTCTCTAATATTCATATTTAGCTCCTCCATAACTTCTTTATTTTAATTTTCTGTTTTTCTGTCTTTTGTTCATCCAATCAATTTTAGAAATTCTAACCATTCAGGATACCTATGACTTGGAAATCTTTTATTGTAATAATAAGTGGCTCCTAAAAAGATACTTAAAGATGTAATGATAAAAAATAAATTACTTCTTATTTTCAAACTCTTAAGACTTACTTTCAATAAAGATTCTTCTTTCAAATTATCCCCTCTTTTTCGCTTTAAATTTAGTTTTTTAAAATGTAAATAATTCTAAAAATATTACGATGTAACATAATCATAACACAAAACACATTTAAGTAACATGATTTTTAGAAAAATTGATTCTGGTATATTTTTTGCATATAATTTTCTTATTACGAAAAAAAGGAAGTGTATTATATGGTTGATATCTTTAGCAGATTCCTTGAGGTAACGAATAATATTTTATGGTCATATATTCTTATTGCAATGCTAATCGGCTTCGGTCTTTATTTCTCTTTTAAATTAAAATTTGTCCAAATTACTCATTTCGGTGAAATGGTCAGTTTAATTAGTAAAGGGTTCAATCGAAAAGAAAAGAAAAAAGATAGCGTCTCTCCATTCCAAGCATTTTGCTTAAGTGCAGCTGCACGTATTGGTATCGGGAACTTAGCTGGTGTAGCACTAGCAATTTCAATGGGCGGACCTGGCGCAATATTTTGGATGTGGTTTATCGCCATTATCGGTGCAGCTACTAGTTTTGTAGAATGTACTCTCGCACAAATTTATAAAGTAAAAGATGGACGTGGATTCCGTGGTGGTCCTGCTTACTATATGGAAAAAGGCTTAAACAAGCGCTGGATGGGTATTTGGTTTTCACTTCTCATTACAGTTGCATACGGATTAATCTTCAACTCCGTACAAGCAAATACAGTAACAATAGCGTTTGAAAATGCTTTTGGACTAGAGCGAACTATCGTAGGAGCTGTATTAGCTTTATTAGTTGCTGTTATTATTTTTGGTGGTATTAAAAGCATTTCACGTATTACAGAATTGATTGTTCCTCCAATGGCAATTGTTTATATCGGCGTAGCTGTTTTTGTCGTTATTAAAAACTTCAATATGTTACCAAGCATTTTCATGGAAATATTTAACGGCGCATTCGGTTTAGACCAAGCCATCGCTGGTGGTATTGGAGCAGCAATCAAGTTCGGAATTCAGCGCGGTTTATTCGCGACAGAAGCAGGTATGGGGAGCTCTCCTAACGCAGCAGCAACATCAGATGTATCTCACCCTGTAAAACAAGGACTTGTTCAAGCATTAGGTGTTTTCGTAGATACATTCTTAGTATGTACATCAACAGCGTTTATCGTATTATGTTCTGGACTTTACAAAGGATCGAATTTAGAAGGTATTGAATTAACACAACAAGCATTAAGTTCACAAATTGGACCGTGGGCAAGCACTTTCTTAGCGATTATTATTTTCCTATTCGCTTTCAGTTCTTTACTTGGAAACTACTATTATGGTGAAACAAATATCGCATTCATTAAAGAAAGCAAAACATGGTTAATGATTTATCGTGTTGCAGTTGTCGGAATGGTGTTCTTCGGATCAATCGCTGCCCTTCAAACAGTTTGGAGCTTAGCTGATTTATTCATGGGACTAATGGTATTCACAAACTTAATTGCCATCTCATTCCTTAGCAAATTTGCCTACTCAGCATTAGTAGACTATATAAAACAAAAGAAACAAGGAAAAGATCCTGTTTTCGTCGCAAGTTCTATCCCTGGCTTAAAAAATACAGAGTGTTGGGATGGGCAAGATTTAGAAGAGAAGAAACAAGCTATTTAACAATAAAAATCCCTATTACTTCACAGTAATAGGGATTTTTTATTTACAACAGTTCATAATTTGTTCAAATTAATTCCAGCAAAAGGGTTGATTTATACAAATTACTAGATTATAATAATTATAAATTAGTAATTCATATAAAATAATAACTCAAGAGGAGATTGATCATAATGAATACACAAGTAATCGAAGCATTAAACAAACAAGTAGCAAACTGGAGCGTTTTATTTACAAAACTACACAACTTCCATTGGTACGTAAAAGGACCTCAATTCTTCACACTACATGAAAAATTTGAAGAGCTTTACACAGAATCAGCTACTCACATCGATGAAATCGCAGAACGTATTTTAGCAATTGGCGGCAAACCAGTAGCAACAATGAAAGAATACTTAGAACTATCTTCTATTCAAGAAGCAGCTTACGGAGAAACTGCAGAAGGGATGGTCGAAGCAATCATGAAAGACTACGAAATGATGCTAACTGAACTGAAAAAAGGCATGGAAATCGCTCAAAACTCTGACGACGAAATGACATCTGACCTACTACTAGGCATCTACACAGAACTAGAAAAACACGCTTGGATGCTACGTGCATTCTTGAATCAATAATAGATTAAAAGCGGAAGCGCCTCGAATGAAGGAGTGAAACAACCGACTGTTCTAGCCGCTGGAGCTGGATACCACTTAAAAGCGCAAGCGGCTCGTTCAGAATCGCAGGACATTGGAGCTCTCGACCTTGAAGCGCTTTTTGCTTCGAGCGAGAGAGCGAAATGACCGGAGATTCTAGCCGCTGGAGCTGGATAATACCTTTAAAGCGGAGGTGACTCGCTCAGAACAGGAGGGCATTGGAGCTCCTGACGAAGAGGCGCTTTTTGCCTCGCAGGAAGGCGCGAAATGACCGACTGTTCTAGTCACCGGAGCTGGATAATACCTTTAAAGCGGAGGTGACTCGCTCAGAACAGGAGGGCATTGGAGCTCCTGACGAAGAGGCGCTTTTTGCCTCGCAGGAAGGCGCGAAATGACCGACTGTTCTAGTCACCGGAGCTGGATAATACCTTTAAAGCGGAGGTGACTCGCTCAGAGTCGCTTTTTTCTATTGATTGGTCGCACTTGATAATACATAAAATTATATCGATCGCAACTCACGATATATCAACGATTCGACAAAGAATATCGCTTTACCAACAAATCACGACAATAATAGCACTCCCCTCCACTATTTTTATCAATATATTACAATCTCTTTTATCCCGCATTAACGGGCAGTAAGATCCCCACCTCAAAATTCAGCGAAAGCAAAGAAGATAGGCGGTGGATCAACTGCCCATAAAAGCCCGATTGGTTCAACTAATAATCAGTGGGGGATGCCCCCCCACTGATTAAAGTTTCACTTTATGTTAAAATATAGGAAACACCCTTTAGTAATTAGATCCAAAAAGCTTGTCCAAGTTCATCATTTACTACTTAAATGACGGGAGTGGTTCAGTTGAAAGACTACTTAATTAGAGCATTTTTTGCGTTAATAACAGTTGGGATTCTCTTACTCATAGCTAATATTTTCAACATACGTGTCGAGGTTAAAGACTATGCTTTCCTCGTTGTTGTAGCTATTGGTGGCGGTTGGGGTGGCTGGTACCTGTATAAAAAACAAAGTAATCAAAATGATAAAGGCATTCCAAAGTAATATGGAATGCCTTCCTTTTTATTTCCGTCTATAGTAAATAACGAAATTCAGACCACTGATCAAAACAATCCCCATAAACATATTAGAAGACTGCACATCGCCGCCTAAACTATATTCATCGGCAATAAATCCTAACATAACAAGTGTTATCGCAGAAACACCAATACATATAACCGAAATAAACCAAAGCGAAAACTCGTTAATCAGCTCTTTCTTCTGTCTTAAAACAATGAGCATAACCAAAATAGACGCCGCTAAAATACTTTTAAAAACAGGACGTAAATACACAAACTCCTCCATCCATTTCTCCTTTTCCAAAAACATTATATCTCATCATTAACATATTTAACCAAATTAAAAACACATGCCTTTTCAAAGTAAAATGACATGTGTTTCCAAAAACATCTATAAAATTGTATTATGATAGCTGCTTCCACTTCGTTCCTAAAACAGGACGCTCATAATTTTGGATTGCATGAATTAGTTTATCTGCCGTCTCAGCTGAAACGATTAACTCTTTATTCGATGGGTTCATAAAGCCTTCTTCCGCTGCGCGATCAACCATTTGCAGAATTGGCCCGTAAAAGTCTTTAATGTTTAATAAACCAACTGGCTTATCATGTATACCAATTTGTGACCAACATACAACTTCAAATAATTCCTCAAACGTTCCGTATCCACCTGGTAATGCAATGAAAGCATCCGCAAGCTCTGCCATTTTTGCTTTACGTTCGTGCATCGTTTCTACTTCAATTAATTCTGTCAATCCTGTATGAACGATTTCACCACGGAATAAACCACGCGGCATAACACCTGATACACGTCCACCTAAACGAAGAACTTCGTTTGCTACTTCTCCCATTAACCCAACGCATGAACCGCCGTATACAAGCTCATAATCGTTCTCAACAAACATTTTCCCTAACTCTATTGCCTGCTCTTTAAATTCTGGTCTTTCCCCTAAATTTGAACCTGCAAACACACAAATCTTTCTCATTCCTACACCCCGAAACTATATATTGTTATGATACAATGAGTATTGTACAACATATTGAAGGGATGAGGAAGAAATGGATATCGTCGCATTTCAAAGATGGGTGGAGGAATTTTACGAAAAACGAAGCTGGTCACAGTACAACTCCTTTATTCGCTTAAATTTCTTAACTGAGGAAGTTGGGGAAGTTTCACGCGTTGTTCGCGCAATTGAAATCGGTCGTGATCGCCCTGATGAACAAACAAAAACACAAGAAGAGCTAAAACAAGAACTAAAAGAAGAACTTGGTGATGTACTATCTAATCTTATTGTTCTTTCACAAAAATATGATTTGGATTTACAAGACATTATGGAAACACACGTCACAAAGCTTTCAAAAAGATTCGAAACATCTAAATGAGAACATTATCAATTGTGATATAATGTTCTTGTCAAAATAATAAGGGGGATTTTATGTTATCTAAAAAATTGCACGACGCACTAAATGAACAAATGAATTTTGAATTTTACTCTGCCCACGCTTATATGGCAATGGCTGCTTACTGTACAGCGGAAAGCTACGATGGATTCGCTAACTTTTTCCTTGTACAAGCTGAAGAAGAGCGTTTCCACGCAATGAAGCTTTACAACTACATTAATGACCGCGGCGAGCGCGCTATTATTACTGGATTTGATCATCCTAATAACGAATATGATTCTGTATTGAATGCTTTTGAAGTAGCACTTGAGCACGAGCGTGAAGTAACGAAGCGCATTTATCACTTATCTGATATCGCTTGGGATGAGCGTGAACACGCAACAATTACCTTCTTAAAATGGTTCGTTGACGAGCAAGTAGAAGAAGAAGCTTCATTTGATAGCATCATCCAAAAATTAAAACGTATTACAAGCGATTCAAACGCATTATTTATGCTAGATGCTGAATTAGAGAAACGTACATTTACGCCTCCAGCTGAATAATATTTCAATCACCTTAATGAATGTATTAAGGTGATTTTTTTATTTTCTCTCTAGCTTAAAATTACCTTCAATTCCCTTGTATTTGACATAGTGCCAATAAGAAAATGGTATTATTTTCAATATAAAGTGAAACTTTAATCAGTGGGGGTTTTGTTCATCCCCCACTGATTATTA